>DASUBC010000274.1:0-30003 GCA_035763465.1 Thermomicrobiales bacterium | reverse complement strand
GGCCTCGGCGTCGCCGGCTGGTACTATAGCGTGAGTGACTGGACGGGCGCGGCGGCTACGATGCAACGGCCGCGCTTCCCTACCGCGAACCGGGTTGACCTCCACCAATGCACCATGGAGCAAGAACTCGACAACCTCGCGCGCTGCGTCGCGCTGCGGCCAGACTTCATGATCATTGATATCGAGAAGGAGTGGTGTCGCATCCCTGATAAGCGCCCCGATCCGGACGGCCATGCCCGCCACTACGGCCAGGCGTTGCGGCAGCGTTTCCCCTCCTTTCCGATCTACGCCGCCCCAGTGCCCGCAACCACGGGCTACTGGGACGGGAATCCCCTCGCCACCATTGCCACATTCGTAGACGGCATGTTGCCGCAGGTCTACTGCTGGCTGTGGGACGTGCCGGGCGATGTCGCTAGCTGGACCCAGCGCGCACATGATCTGAGCTACGGCAAGCCTTGCTTCCCGATCTACGACCTGGCAAACGACGGCGGCATGGCCGCACCCGCCGACTACCTGCGCGCCGCGCTCACTGCTGCCGGCGCGGCGGGCGGCAGCGGCGTGAGCTGGTGGGACGCACAGGTCACGCAAGCGGCGACTTGGCCGATGATCGAGGACGCGGGGCGGCAATTTCCCGTTGGGCCTACCCCCGATCCAAACTGGCAGGATCCCCAGGCGCGCTTTTATCCCCAAACTGGCGCCTGGCTGCACGGTGGTTTTCGGCGCTATTACGACGCGCTGCCCGATGCGCTTCAGCGCTTCGGCTATCCAGTGACCAACGAATTACAGGAACAGGGGCTAACAGTGCAGTACTTCGAGCGGGCACGGTTTGAATGGCATCGGGATGAGGCTGATGAGATTCAGCTTGGCCGTGTCGGCGCTGAACTGGCCCAGACGAAGGGGTTGTTGCGATGAGAAAATCGGCGCCTGGCGCCAGAAACAGGAGGCTATCATGGGCGTGACGGCGATCAAGTCACTTGTGAATACCACTCCGGGGCGGGTCAGCATCCATGACCACGAGAACCCCACGCATCCAGGCAATAACACCGACGCCGATCCATATACGACGGCGGCGTGCGACATGTGGATACCCTGGTGTACTTCACCCGACGACTGGCGCAATCAGAAGTACATCACGATCGAGTGGGGCGGTCAGCCACGCTACTGGGTCTGGCAGGCCGCGCACGGCGATGGCGATTTCGTTCGCTACTCCACTAGCGGCCAGTATGAGGACCCCGGGCGGCAAGCTTCGGGGTTCGCAGGGGTTGACGGCGACCGCCGCGCGATCATCCTGGACGATGGTTCACTCACGATTCAGGAGAAATACGATCCCACGATCCCCTGGTTTCCCGACGCATGGCTGAACGAGCACCGCAACTGGCACATGAATGCGGGCGACCCGGCGCACGGTGGCCGCGTCCACCCGATGGGAGCCATCGGTTCCGGGGAGGAGTTTCTGGTCTTCCACTGCAATTTCATCGCCAAAGTCATCGCCTGGTACAACCAGCAGTCCTTCGCCAATCCAACCAGAGTGGCGCCGTGGCTGGCGCTACCGCCCGAGCTCAAGCAAAATCCGCCAATCGGTGGCCTGGCGCCCTGGCAGACGCAGTTCAGTGACGACCACGACTTGCGGCTCAACCCACTGCGCTTCAACTTTCAGTCCGACGACGACCTCGGCCAATTTATTGAAGGAGGCATCCACAGCTGGCTGCACGCTGCCGCCTCGGTCGTCTACGACAGCCCGCCGCTCGACGATCCAATGACCTCCGCTCCATTTACCTACTTTTATCAACTGCACGGGTTGATTAACGCGTACTGGAGCTGCTGGCGAGACGCGGCCATCGGCCCAGAGCCCGCCGCCTGCGCGCCCTTCCATACCCGCGTGCAAGCCGACCAGAACCAGATCGCAGCTCTGGAGGCGGAACTGGCCGACCTCCCGCCGCGCGATCCTGATCGTCGAGAGATCGCCCTGCGGATCGCGGCGTTGCAGCGGGACATCGCCGCCCAGCAGCAGTCGGCGCCGCCGGGCTGCCGCTGGAGGCCATGGCCGCGCTGCACACCGTTGCGGCCCCTCGGCAGCTGAATGTGTACCGCCCGCGCCTCCTAGTGGAGGCGCGGGCGGTACGTAAGGAGATAAAGCGGGGGGATTGGTTACTCCTCGTCGTCCCGGTGACCGGGGGTACCGAGCAGCAGGGTAGGATCGGCCGGCAACTCCTGGTGGAAGCCGGCCGGCACCAGCGTATCGCGGCTCGGGCCATTCGGGCCACTCATCAGGTCAATCGTCTCGATAGACGTCTCATCGGTATCCGCCACCCGCTGCCGCGCGGGCTTCCGCTCGGTGTTGAAGCCCGAACCGGCCGGAATCAGCTTGCCGATGATCACGTTCTCCTTCAGGCCGCGCAACTGATCCACGCGGCCGTTGATCGCCGCTTCGGTCAGCACGCGTGTCGTCTCCTGGAAGGAGGCCGCCGACAAGAAGGACTCCGTCGAGAGCGACGCCTTGGTCACACCCAGCAGCGTTTCCTGCGCCGTCGCCGGCTCGCCGCCTTCAGCGAGCAGTTCGGCGTTGACTTCGTTGAAGATGAAGCGGTCAACCATCTCACCCGGCAGGAACTCGCTATCGCCCGCCTCATCAATCGTGATCTTCCGCAGCATCTGGCGGACGATCACTTCGATGTGCTTGTCGTTCGTGTCCACACCTTGTGAGCGGTAGACCCGCTGCACTTCGTCAACCATGTATTCCTGCACCGCCGCGCGGCCCCGGATATGCAGGATTTCCTGCGGGTCCTGGTTGCCTTCGGTCAGCTGCGTGCCAGCGGTGACAAAATCGCCTTCCTGCACGAGAATCTGCGCATTCGCGAGGACATCGTAGCGCTTCTCTTGAATTTGCTCGTCGCGCACGATGATCGTCTCGACGCCATCAATCTCGTCAAACGCGACCTTGCCATTGATCGTCGCGAGGACGCGGCCCTCCTGGCCTTCCACATTCGACTCGGCCAGCAGCTGGCCGCTGGCGACCTCGTCGCCCGCCTTGACGACGGCGACATAGTTCGCCGGCAGCGGGTAGTTCTCGATGAAGATTTCGCCGTTGACGATTGCAATCTTGCGGCCTTCCTCAGTCGCTTCGATATGCACCGTGCCTTCGATCTCCGCCAGGATCGCGCGCCCCTTCGGCACCCGCGCCTCGAAAATCTCTTCGACGCGCGGCAGACCGGTCGTGATGTCGCTGGCGTGCGCCACACCACCCATGTGGAAGGTCCGCATCGTCAGCTGTGTGCCCGGCTCGCCGATGGACTGCGCGGCGATGATCCCAACCGCTTCGCCAGGTTCGACCAGCTTGCCGGTCGCCAGGTTGCGGCCATAGCAGAGGCGGCAGACACCGTGTGTGGCTTCGCAAGCCATCACCGTACGGATGTACGCTTCCTCCGGGCGGTCGTCGCCCAGTGCGAGCAGGTGGTCAACCGTCTCCTCGGTGAGTTCGTCGTTGCGGTCGGCGATCAGCTCGCCGGTCACCGGGTTGACCAGCGGCTGCGCCAGCACACGCCCGCGCAGGCGGGTCGTCAGAATCTCATCGAACGTCTCGGGGTCTTGCTTGTCCTTCGTCGAGACCGGCGTGAGTTGCAGCCGCAACCCCTGCTCAGTGCCGCAGTCTTCGGTCGTCACGATAACATCCTGCGACACGTCAACGAGACGCCGGGTCAGGTACCCGGAGTCCGCCGTCCGCAGCGCCGTATCGGCCAGACCCTTCCGGGCGCCGTGCGTAGAGATGAAGTACTCCAGCACGGAGATGCCTTCGCGGTAGCTTGACTTGATTGGCAGTTCGATGACCCGGCCCAGTGGGTTGAGCACCAGGCCGCGCATCCCGGCCATCTGACTGATCTGGTTGAAGTTTCCACGCGCGCCCGAATCGGCCATCATGTAGAGCGGGTTCTGGCGATCGAGACCCTGCTGCACGGCCGTCGCGACTTCGCCACGCGCCTCCGTCCAGATACGGACGGCTTCCTGATACCGCTCGTCCTCGGTAATGAGACCGCGCCGGAACTGCCGCTCGATCTCTTCCTGTTCCTTGTCGGCGCCGGTCAGAATGTCGGCCTTCGCCTTCGGGATTTCCAGGTCCTGGATGCCGATGGAGAGCGCGCCCCGCGTCGCGTAGCGGAAACCGATCGTCTTGATCTTGTCGGCCAGCTTCGCCGTCTCGTCGGGACCGAGCTTGCGATAGCAATCGGCGATCAGCCGCCGCAATTCCTTGCGCGCCATCGTCACATTGCGGTAGCCCAGCTCCTCCGGCACAATCTGGTTAAAGATGATCCGGCCGACCGTCGTCTCCAGCGGCCCCGCGCCGTCGCCATTACTGGCAACCGGCATATCGTAGACCTTGATATTCGCCTGGAGATCGAGCAGGCCCATATCGTAGGCCAGCACCACCTCGTCGGCGTTGACGAAGACCTTGCCCTCGCCAATTGCGCCGTCGCGCGGCAGCGTCATGTAGTAGCAGCCCAGCACGATGTCCTGCTGCGGCGTGATGATCGGATCACCGTTCGACGGCGACAGCAGGTTGTGCAGCGACAGCATCCGCGTGCGGGCCTCCGCCTGCGCGGCCTTGGAGAGCGGCACATGGACCGCCATCTGGTCGCCGTCGAAGTCCGCGTTGTACGCCTGGCAGACGAGCGGGTGAATCTGAATCGCCGAGCCTTCGACGAGTTTCACCTCGAACGCCTGGATGCCGAGGCGGTGCAGCGTTGGGGCGCGGTTCAGGAGGACAAGGTAGTCCTTGACCACGTCTTCCAGCACTTCCCATACGCGCGGGTCAACGCGCTCGACCACGCGCTTCGCGGCCTTGATATTGTGGGCATAGCCATGCTCGACCAGCCGCCGCATCACGAACGGCTTGAAGAGTTCCAGGGCCATCCGCTTCGGCAGCCCGCACTGGTGGAGTTCGAGCGTCGGGCCAACGACGATGACCGAGCGCCCAGAGTAGTCCACGCGCTTGCCGAGCAGGTTCTGGCGGAAGCGCCCCTGCTTGCCCTTCAGCATGTCGCTGAGGCTCTTCAGCTTGTGCTTGCCCGAACCTGACACCACGCGACCGCGCCGGCCGTTGTCAATCAGCGCGTCCACGGCTTCCTGCAACATGCGCTTCTCGTTGCGGACGATGATGTCCGGCGCTTGCAGGTCGAGCAGGCGGCGCAGGCGGTTGTTGCGATTGATCACGCGCCGGTAGAGGTCGTTGAGGTCGCTCGTCGCGAACCGGCCGCCGTCGAGCTGCACCATCGGCCGCAGGTCGGGCGGAATCACCGGCAGCGCGGTGAAGATCATCCACTCGGGGCGATTCTTGCCCTTCCGCAGCGCCTCGATGACGCGCAGCCGCTTGGTCGCCTTCTTCCGCTTGAGGCCGCTCATCGTAGCGATGTCGGTGCGGAGTTCGAGCGCCTCGCGGTCGAGATCCATCTTGGCGACGACGTCGTAGACCGCCTCGGCGCCCATGCCGGCCCGGAAGATGCCCTTGCCATCATCCAGCAGCTCGTTGCGCTGCGCTTCGGTGAGAATTTGGAGCGCCGCGAGCTTTTCGAGCGCGCTGATCCGTGTCTCGTACTCCTGCCGCGCGGCGGTCTTCTCCCGCTCGATTTCGGCGGTCGCCTTCTCCTTCTTCTCGTTGATATCGTAGAGCAGCTGGTCCCGCTCCGCGCCGGTCAGCGCCTCGCTGGAGCCGAGATCGTGCGCGGCGTCGGCCTCGATCGCCTGCAACTGCTCGTCGTAGAACTCCTTCAGCAGCGCCAGCCGGTCCTTGTTGACGCTCTCGCCTTCGCGGACGATGATGCGGTCGTTGAACGCATACTCCTGGTCCGCGCTCTGGCCGGTCAGCGCCTCGAGCTGCTGGCGCAGTTCCTCATAGCGCGCCGTCGTCTCCTGCGTCAGCCGCTCGCGACGCGCCTCAACGTCCTGGCTGACGCCCTCGTGGCCGCCACTCAACGAGGCAAGCTGGGTCCGCGACTGCTCATCGAGTTCGTCCACCGCCTCTTGCAGTTCGGCGTCGAGGTCGGCGAGCTCCTCTTCCAGCTCCTTGTAGAGCTGCTGGACACGCGCCTGCTTGGCCTCGTCATCAACATCGGTCACCAGATAGGCGGCGAAGTAGATGATCCGCTCCAGGTTGCGCGGCGAGATGTCGAGCAGCAGGCCCAGCCGGCTCGGCGTCCCCTTGACGTACCAGATGTGGCTGCACGGCGCAGCCAGTTCGATATGGCCCATCCGCTCGCGGCGCACCTTCGACCGCGCGACTTCGACGCCGCACTTGTCGCAGACGATGCCCTTGAAGCGAATCCGCTTGTACTTGCCGCAGTAGCACTCCCAGTCGCGCGAGGGACCGAAGATGCGCTCGCAGAAGAGGCCACCGTGCTCCGGCTTGAGCGTGCGGTAGTTGATCGTCTCCGGCTTCGTCACCTCGCCATAAGACCAGCTGCGAATCGCCTCGGGCGACGCCAGGCTGATCCTGATCGCATCGAAATCGTTTACATCCAGCACAGTCTTCCTCCGGAACGGAGTACGACGTACGGAGTACGAAGTACGAACAGGTTCACGGCAGTTACCGTTGGGCCATGCTCGCGCCTTCGCCTCCGCTCCTGATTCGTACTTCGCACTTCGTACTTCGTACTTCCGACTAGGCTTCGGTCTTCTCGAAGCCGCTCAGGTTGATGCGATCGAGGTTCGAGAGAATATCGCGCGAGGTGTCTTCGGTGAACTCGACCGTCTCCTCATCCTCGTTGATCACTTCGATCGAAAGGCCAAGCGAGCGCAGCTCCTTTACCAGCACCTTGAACGATTCCGGCACGCCTGCTTCGACGATCTCCTCACCCTTGACGATGGATTCGTAGGTCTTGACGCGCCCCACGACATCGTCCGACTTGACGGTGAGCATCTCTTGCAGCGTGTTCGCCGCGCCGTACGCCTCCAGCGCCCAGACCTCCATCTCGCCAAAGCGCTGCCCACCGAACTGCGCCTTCCCGCCGAGCGGCTGCTGCGTCACGAGCGAGTAAGGGCCGGTCGAGCGCGCGTGAATCTTGTCCTCCACCAGGTGCGCCAGCTTCAACATATAAATGACGCCAACGACCGTCGGGCGGTCGAAGCGCTCGCCGGTGCGGCCATCGTAGAGATAAATCTTGCCGTCCGCCGGCAGACCTGCCTTGGCGAGTTCGCCGTGAATCTGCTGCTCGCTCGCGCCGTCGAAGACCGGCGTGGCGATCTTGAGACCCTCCTGCGACGCCGCCCAGCCGAGCGTCGTCTCCAGCAGCTGGCCGATGTTCATACGCGACGGCACGCCCAGCGGATTGAGGATGATGTCTACCGGCGTGCCGTCCGGCAGGTAGGGCATATCCTCAACGGGCAGGATGCGCGAAATCACGCCCTTGTTGCCGTGGCGGCCCGCCATCTTGTCGCCCTCGCTGATCTTGCGTTTCTGGGCGATCATCACGCGGACCATCTGGTTGACGCCGGCCGGCAGTTCGGTGTCTTCGCGCTTGAACTTCTTGACGTCAATGACCTTGCCATGCACGCCGTGCGGCACGCGCAGGCTGGTGTCCTTCACCTCGCGCGCCTTCTCACCGAAGATGGCGCGCAGTAGCCGCTCTTCCGCCGACAGTTCCGTCTCGCCGCGCGGTGTGACCTTGCCGACGAGAATATCGTTCGGTCGCACCTCCGCGCCAACGCGGATGATGCCGTCCTCGTCAAGGTCAGCCAGGCTATCCTCGCCGACGTTCGGGATGTCGCGCGTGATCTCTTCCGGTCCCAGCTTGGTATCGCGCGCTTCGGTCTCGTATTTCTCGATGTGAATCGAGGTGAAGACGTCGTCGCGCACCAGGCGCTCGCTGAGGAGAATCGCGTCCTCGTAGTTGCCACCCTCGAAGGGCATAAAGGCGACGAGCACGTTCTGGCCCAGCGCCAGTTCGCCCTGATCGGTCGAAGACGAGTCGGCGATCACTTGCTGGCGCTCGATCCGGTCGCCCTTGTTGACGATCGGGCGCTGGTTGATGCAGGTATCCTGGTTCGAGCGGCGGAACTTCTGCATCGGGTAGGTTCGCTCGGTTCCATCGTCCTCGCGCACGACAATCTGCTGACTCGACGACGAGATGACCGTGCCGGCTTCTTTCGCCACCACCACCTGGCCGGAGTCACGCGCGGCCTGGTACTCCATGCCTGTGCCGACAATCGGCGAGTCGGGCTTCAAGAGCGGCACCGCCTGCCGCTGCATGTTCGACCCCATCAGCGCACGGTTGGCGTCATCGTGCTCCAGGAAGGGAATCAGCGTACCGGCCACGCTGACCACCTGCTTCGGCGATACGTCCATATAGTCAATCCGGTCGGGCGATTCGGAGAGATAGTTCTCCTCCTTGCGCGCCTCGACGCGGTCTTCGACAAAGCGGAAGTGTTCGTCAAGCTGGGCGTTGGCCTGCGCGACGGCGAACTCTTCCTCGCGGTCGGCCGAGAGATATTCAATCTGATTCGAGACGAACGGCTTGATCCGCACATTGCGGATGCCTGCCGTCTGGAGCCGCTCGATTAGCGCCTCATCAATCTCCGTACCGCCCTGCGCGATGACGTCGCCCGTCTCCGGGTCGGCGACATCGTCGCGCAGAATCTGGTGGAGCAAGAGCTCGGCGTCTTTGCCGCCGTCACGCTGCACGTCCACCGTGCTGATCACCTTGCGGTAGGGCGTTTCGATGAAGCCGTATTGGTTGATCCGCCCATAGGTCGCCAGCGAACCGATCAGGCCGATGTTCGGACCTTCCGGCGTCTCGATCGGGCAGATGCGACCATAGTGCGAATAGTGAACGTCGCGCACATCGAACCCGGCGCGGTCGCGGCTCAGGCCACCCGGCCCCAGCGCCGACAGGCGCCGCTTGTGCGTCAACTCGGCCAGCGGGTTCGTCTGGTCCATGAACTGCGACAGCTGGCTGCCGCCGAAGAACTCGCGCACGGCCGCCATAATTGGGCGGGTATTGATCAGCGCGTTCGGCGTGACCGTATTGATGTCCTGAATCGTCATGCGCTCGCGCACGACCCGCTCCATTCGGGCCAACCCGAGCCGCATCTGCATCTGGATCAGTTCGCCGACCGCACGGATGCGCCGGTTGCCCAGGTGGTCAATGTCGTCCGGCTTGCCCTGCTCGTTGTTCAGCCGGATCATCGTCTTGAGAATGGCGATGATGTCGTCGTGCGTCAGCGTGCGGACCTCTTTCTCCAGGCCGAGCCGCTTGTTCAGCTTGTAGCGCCCGACCTTCGCGAGGTCGTAGCGGCGCGCGTTGAAGAAGAGATTGTCGAGTAGCGCCTGCGCGTTTTCCTTCGTCGGCGGGTCACCCGGCCGCAAGCGGTGATAGAGCTCGATGATCGCTGTCTCGGTGCTCTTCGACGGATCGCGCTCCAGCGTCGCCGCGAGATAGCGGTGATCGGGATTGGTATCCACATCGGCGAAGAGTTCGGCAATCGCCTCGTTCGTGGAGTAGCCGATCGCCCGCAACAGAATCGTCACCGGCATCTTGCGCTTGCGGTCTACCTTGACTGATAGCACGTCGCGGTTCGAGGTCTCGAACTCCAGCCAGGCGCCGCGATTCGGAATGAGTTTCGCGGCGAAGAGTTTCCGCCCGCTACCGGGGTCTTCCGGGCCGGTGAAGTAGACACCCGGTGACCGCACGAGCTGCGAGACGACGACGCGTTCGGCGCCATTAATAATGAAGGTGCCGTCCTCGGTCATCATCGGGAACTCACCGAGATAGACCTGGCTTTCCTTGATCTCGCCCGTTTCCTTCACCAGCAGTGACGCCGTGACATACAGCGGCGCGGCATAGGTCTGGTCGCGCTCGCGGCAGAGGTCCACCGAGGCGCGCGGCTCATGGAAATCGTACGCCGGGAACTTCAGATCCATGCTCTTCTGGTTGTAATCCTGGATCGGCGAGATTTCGTCGAAGAGCTCCTTCAGCCCCTCGTTGATGAACCAGCGGAAGGAATCGATCTGGATTTGCACCAGATTAGGCGCCTCCAAAACCGTCGGAATCCGGGCGTAGGAGCGCCGCTGAAGGCGACCAGCGGCCGAAATCGGCGCGGTCGCCACTGCGGAACCGGCGCCGTTGCCGGTAACCTGCTTCTGAACCTCAATTGTCATGCTCGCTCCTTTACCTAGGCCAGACCGACCTGGACACGGACTACCACCCTGGTGGAGATGGCGAGTAGAAGCCGGTAGCAGCACTACCGCGCGGCGCTTGAAATTCCCGGCGCGTATTCACCTCAGCCGCCAAGCAGCAAAGCCCCCCTTCCTGCCAGCGACTGAAGCCAACATACATACGCCAGTTGTGGTTGTGACCGAGGAACCACACGATCGATCGTCAAGACCCAACGCAAAGCGGGAGGCGCGAATATCTCCCTCCCGAAGCACTCATTCGTCTCTGTGGTCGCCTTGCATCGGCGCATCCGCGACCGTTCTACACCTACCGCCCACCAAGCAGCAAAGACTAACTATACACGGATGCCACCCCTTTGTCAAGGGTTTTTGCGGGCGCAAAATGCAAACCGCGCGCTGGTGAGCAGCGCCTTGAGCAAGCGCCGCGTCAGCAGGCCCGTACCTTGCCGGTCTAACTCCTCTGACGACCGACGACTGCCGGCTGCCAACCCCCAGATTGCGCGACCTGATTGCGAAATCGGCGGGTGAACGGTACAATGGGGCGGCGGGAATGGGAGCGTGAACGCGATGCCGCCAATCATCGCGCTCAGAGGGAGTTGTTGTGTGGCGATGAGGAGACTCGTCCTCGTCCTAACGCTTGCGGTCAGCCTCGCCAGTGTGTTCGCCGGCCCCGTACGGGGCGACGACACGTTCCCCACGAAGGACAAAGCCCACATTGTCGTCTCGCAAGATCGACAGCAAATGTTGATCTATGACGGCGATCATGTCGTCCGTACGCTGCCGGTCAGCACGGGCTGGCCGGGGCTGCGGAAGAGTTCGACTCCGGCCTGGTCGGGCGTCATCGGACAATTCTGGGGCACGTTTTCGTCGTTCGGCACGACGCAGGATAATGGCTACTGGCTTTTCACCGACCGCCTCGACGATGGCTCATGGAATGGCGACATTCTGATTCACGGCGCGCCATACACGCCAGGTCCGAATGGTGAGAAGGTGTATGACGAAGCCGGCATCGGGAAAGCGCCCGTCAGCCATGGGTGCATCCAGCTGCTGGCAAAGGACGCCGAATGGTTTCACGCCTGGGACCCGGTGGGTGTGCCGATCACCATTGAGCCATTCACGCAGGGGTTACACGATTACCCGAAACTGGCCTTTGGCGCGGCGCTGACCGGCCAGACCCACGCAGCCATACCCAGTGTTGGCTCAATTCGGCCGTAAGCACGGCTCATGCTGATACAACAAGCGCGGGGTGGGAAGACAATCTTCCCACCCCGCTGCTTGCGCGCCGCCAATGGTATAGCGACGGCGTCCTGACTCCAGCCTCAATTGAGCCGGGCGTATTCCGGCAAGGATTCACCGAGCAAGGGCAGCGCGTAGCGGCGGAAGGCGGCAGTGACTGAACGGCTGTCCGGTCCGATGAACTCGTCAGGCAGGTGACGCTCGGTGTTGGCAATCAGCGCCAGTGGCGCGGCGGTGTAGTTGACCGCGTAGGGGGCGTCCGCCAGCCGGGTGATGGCGATCATCTGATCTGATTCGCCCGCCACCGCGCGCCGCACCGCTGCGCGCCCGGCCGCTTCGGCTTCCGCCAGGTCGGTGCGCGAGACGAGCGCGCTCGACATCCGCGCGATCGTGCCGGGTTTGTCGTAACGCGCCCGCAAGCCGAGTTCTTGCGTGATACGCTCGCAGAGCAGGGTGGTCACGCCCGGACTATAGGGGTGCCCGAAGGCGTCGGTGAAGCGTTCCTCACCGCCCAGCGGCCGGCCGGCCACATCGCGCAGCGTCTCGGGCACAACGGCCACGCAGTAGCCATGCGCTTGCTGGGCGGCGGCGATCTCCGCGAGCAGCGCTTCGACGCTGGCCGGTGGGCGCTCGGGCAAATAGATCAACTGCGGCGCGTCGCGCGCGTCGTCGCGGGCCAGTGCGCAGGCGGCGGCGACCCAGCCGGCATTGCGCCCCATCACCTCGATCAGTTTGACCGGATACGCTTGCGGCATCGCTTCGGTATCGCGGCCGGCATCGCGCGTCGCCAGCGCCAGGAACCGGGCGATCGAGCCATAGCCCGGACAGTGGTCGGTACAGGGCAAATCGTTGTCAATCGTCTTCGGAATCGCGATGACGCGCAGCTCGTAGCCGGTCGCTTGCGCGCGCAGGTGCAGCTGATGGGCCGTATCAGCCGAGTCGTTCCCCCCAATGTAGAGGAAATAGCGCACATCGTGCCGCCGCAGCACGGCCAACGCCCGTTCTACCTCGTCCTCGGCCAGGCGGCGCCGGCACGAACCGAGCGCCGCTGAGGGTGTCTGGCGCAACCGCGCGTAGGCGCCAGCCGGCTGGCGGCGCAGATCAACGAAGTCCTCGCAAAGCAACCCTTCAACGCCAAAGCGCATCCCACTGATTTCGCCTACCGCTTCCGACGCCAGCGCCTCTTCGACCACGCCCACCAGACTGGCGTTGATCACCGCCGTCGCCCCGCCCGACTGCCCGACGACGAGATTGGCCTTACTGGTCATGTTCCCCCACTATCATTGGGTCGAAGGTCGGAAAGTCGAAGGTCGAAGGTCTCTGCGGTCAACGCTGTGGCGGTCTGTGAACGCTGGTTGGCAGCAAGCCACCGCCTTGCCAGGAAGGACTTTCGACCTTCGACCTTCCGACCTTCGACCTATCGTGCGTTCAATACGGCACAGGATAATACACCGCCGCAACCTGGGCTTGCCGCTGGCGAAGGCGTTTTTGCAGCAGGAGGGCGGAAACGATCGGGGCGGCGAAGTAGAGTGCGCCGAACAGTGGCAGAAAGCAGATGAGCAAGCCGAGCGTCAGGAACATCAGCACACCGACAATGGCCCAGAAACACCAGTAGCCGATCAGCAGACCCAACCCAAGCGCGACATCGCCGGCCCACAGGTAGCCAATGCCGAGGAAGCCGAAGAAGCCGGGCAGCAACTCAATCAGCAGGCCGGTCGCAGGGTCTTTCGCCGGCGGCAGTGCGCCAGGGTTGGGCGGCGCCGGGCGCGGCGCGGTCCGAAAGGGATCGGCCGGCGCTGGGACTTGCGGCAAACTGGCGCCGCAATACTGGCAGAAGGCGCTGCCAACCGGATTGAGCGAGCCGCAGGTCCGGCAACCAACACTCACGGCACATCCTCCCAGGTCATGCGTCGCCCACGCGCTGAACCGACGCCCCCACGGGGCGGCTATTGCAAGATACGCATGACGCCGGGTTGAGGTTCCTTTACCGCTCCATGCGCGTAGACCGCCCCTGCCCACGGTCAACGGTCAGGAGCAACCACTGTGTTATCAACGCAATGAGAACCACCAGGCCGAGGTTGATCGGCCCCAGCGCGCCGAGCGCCCGCAACCCCAGCAGCGCGCAGAGTACGGCCGCGCCAAGATAGCCCTGCCAGCGCAGGCGGCGGGCGTGCGCGGGACGGTGCGCCGCCCAGAGCAACGCCGGTGAGGCCAGCGCGCCACCAAGGGCCAGCAACACGATAATGAGCGCCGGTCCCCGGCCCAGCAGCTGCGGATTTACGAACAGCAGCAAATACCCAAGTGCCGCCCAGGCCAGCACGGTTTCGACCGCCCACCAGGGCGCGCGAAGCGCCTGCCCTGCCGGCAGCGCCAGGCAGGCCGGGGCGATTACCAGCAGCACGCAGAGCAGCAGATAGCCCGGCGCCAGCGCACCGCCGCCACTCGCAGCCCCACTGACAGCCAGGGCCGCAATGCCCAGCCAGCACCCAAGCCCGCAGACCGTCGCCAGCGTGACCGGCGGCGTCTGGCGGACCACCCGATCGCCGGCGCCTGGCCGGCTGGAGCGCCCCGCGCCCCGTGCACGCAGCGCCTCACTCTGGACCATGAACAGCACTCCCATACGAGTAGTGAGAGCGTAAGTCGTGAGCAGGATTTCGCCAGCACGGCGCCCGGCTGCTATAATGCAGTATTCGCCCTACACAACTCACGACTCGCGCTCCCACGTCCTCACGCCTAACCTCCCGCCCAGGCAGTCTAGTTGCTGGCGGCAGCCGGTGCAAGGGTTGAACTCTCGTACGTTCGCGGTCTTTCCTCTTGCAATTCCCATGAACTGTGTTAGGATAACGCTGGGGGAGAGTCCTGGCCCGTTCGCTGTTGCGCGAGTCAGGTTGTGGTAACGGCAACTTGAACGTTTATGCCGTTCACTGAAAACTGGGGGCGATGGTCAAACTGATCCCCTGGCACGCCCGGCAGCAGGTCAATGGTGTATGCTGTACTAGAGCCAGACCGCTGTAAACCAGGCATCTGACGGCGGGGAAGCCCGAACCGGGCAGGAACAAGGAGAGGGCAATGTTCCGGCGCGATAAAGACAGCAAGATTGACAATGAAGGGCTGCGACGGATGCGCGAAGCGATCCGGCAGCGGCTTGATGAAGAAGGAACCAACGGTGCGGAGACCGCCGAATCGGGTGGCTATCCCACCGCCGGCATGGCCGCAAGCGAGACCTCCTATCCGACCTCGGCGGCCAATTCCTACGAATCGCTAGCGCGCGAACCGGAGTATTCCTATCTAGGCACGACCAGGCAGGGCATTGATCGCGGCCTGCCGGTCGCCGACCAGGCCGAACCGGCGGCTGATGAGTCTGCCTGGCAGCCAGAGCAAGAAGCGCCGACCGGCCCGGCCATCACCACCGTGGCCGCCGATACAAGCTGGAATGGCACCTTGCGCTCGTCGGCATCCGTGCGCATTGAAGGCACATTCGACGGCGAACTCGTGACCGAGCAGGAGTTGTATGTTGGCCCTGACGCACAGGTGAACGCCACGGTCCACGCCGCGACCATCATCGTCGCCGGCAATCTGACCGGGCGCATCGAGTGCCACGAGCGGTTGGAGGTGCGCGCTAGCGGCCGGGTGTCAGGCCAGATCGAGACGAGGTCAATCGTTGTCCAGGAAGGGGCCTTCATGGGCGGCCAGTTACGGATGAAGACGGCTGGCGGCAACACTATCGGCAACACCGACGAACAGACCCGGCCAATGCTCCAGCGAGTACGGTAGGAGAGACGGGATGGCGACCGGGGCGACGATACGCGGCGGGGGCTTCACAAACGAGATGAGTGGCGAAGAAAGCGTGATTGACCGGAGTTCAGCCTTCGACGGGGTGCTCCGCACTTCGCGCAATCTGCGGATTGAAGGCCAGGCGAAGGGCGAACTCTATTGCGACGGCACGCTTTACGTTGACGAGGGCGCCCAGGTCAACGCACGCGTTGTCTCGGCGAACATCGCCGTCTCCGGCACGCTCACCGGCGAGATCACCTGTCATGGCAAGCTCCAGATTATGCCAACCGGGCGGGTCTCCGGCCGGGTCGCGACGGCCAGCCTGATCATTCAGGAGGGCGCGATCTACGAGGGCGAGCTCCGTATGTCCAATCTGGACGAAGAACCGCCCACCACCGTGCCCTCATTGAGCGTCTCCAGCACTACCAGCGACGCCGACGAAACCGACGGTGCCCCTGCGCCGAACACGAATCACGAATCAGACAGCAACCGCTAGACGGAGAACTGCCAAGACGCCAAGAGGTCGCCAAGATCGTTTTCTTCTTTCTCAATCTTGGCGGTTCTCTGCCCGCATTCCGCACTCCGCGTTTCGCGTTCTTCTGTCGTCTCATCCGGCTATTTTCGGGTACACTAGCGGGCGCGGTCGCCACTCCGCCTGGCCGGCGCACCCCTTGTAGCCGCCTGCGTGCAGTTTGCCCGGCTATCCACTATTCCGGCGACGTACCTACTGACGGAGGTTTCCAACGTGTCCAATCGCCTGGCGCATGAGACCAGCCCCTACCTCCTCCAACACAAGGATAATCCCGTTGACTGGTATCCCTGGGGCGAGGAGGCATTGGCTCGCGCTCGCGCCGAAGACCGGCCGATATTGCTCTCGATCGGCTACGCGGCCTGCCACTGGTGCCATGTCATGGCGCATGAATCGTTCGAGGACGAACAGACCGCCGCACTGATGAACGAACTCTTCGTCAACATCAAGGTGGACCGCGAGGAACGGCCCGACCTCGATACGATCTATATGGAAGCGGTGCAGGCGCTCACCGGCCACGGCGGCTGGCCGATGACGGTCTTCCTTACCCCTGCGGGCGAGCCATTCTACGGCGGCACCTACTTTCCGCCCACCGCGCGCCAGGGTCTCCCCGCATTCCGCGACGTGGTGCGCGGCGTCGCGGACGCCTATCGCGAACGTCGCGACGATGTGGCGCATAACGCGACGCAACTGCGCGAGCGCCTGCAAGCCAGCGTGCAGCTGGCCGCCGGCGCGGTGGGTGAGGATGCGCTCACACCGGCCACACTCGACCAGGCGGTGCAGACCTTACGCCAGAGTTTCGACGGCACGCACGGCGGCTTCGGCACGGCGCCGAAGTTCCCGCAACCCATGACACTCGACTTCCTGCTCCGCCAGTACGTTCGCAATGGCTCCGTCGCCGCGCTTTCGATGGCCGAACTCACACTGGAAAAGATGGCGCGTGGTGGGATGTACGACCAGCTGGGCGGCGGCTTCCATCGCTACTCGGTGGACGACCGCTGGCTGGTGCCGCATTTCGAGAAGATGCTCTACGACAATGCGCTGCTGGCGCCCGTGTACCTCCACGCCTACCAGTTGACCGGCAAAGACCTCTACCGCCGCATCACGGTCGAAACGCTCGATTGGATCACGCGCGAGATGACCGCGCCGGAAGGGGGCTTCTACTCGACGCTCGACGCGGACAGTGAGGGGCAGGAGGGGAAGTACTATACCTGGACGCTCGACGAGATCACGCGACTGCTCGGCCCGGAAGACGCGCGTCTGGTTGCGGCCTACTTCGGGATGCAGCCGCGCGGCCATGTGGAAGGCGCGAACGTGCTGCACCTGCCGCGCACGATTGACGTAGCGGCGGAGCGCACCGGCGCAAGCATCGAGCGTCTCGGTGAGGCGCTGGACAAAGCCCGCGTCTTGCTCACCAGCACGCGCGATCACCGTACCCCACCAGGCCGCGATGAGAAGATTCTGACGGCCTGGAACGGACTGACGATTCGCGCTTTCGCCGAGGCCGCCCGTGTGCTGGACCGTGCGGACTACGGCGCGCGGGCCGAGTCCGCCGCGACCTTCGTACTCGCCAATCTCCGCCAACAGGGCCGCCTGCTCCGCACCTTCAAGGACGACCAGGCGAAACTCAATGGCTATCTGGAGGACTACGCCTGCCTGGCCGATGGGTTGCTGGCGCTCTACGAAGCAACCTTCGCGCCGCATTGGCTGGAAGAGAGCCACGCACTCGCCGTGACGATGCTCGACCAGTTCTGGGACGAAGATGGGGGTGGCTTCTTCGACACCGGCCGCGATCACGAGGCGCTGATCGCGCGACCCAAGAGCGTTTTCGACAACGCCGTGCCGTCCGGCAATTCCGTCGCCGCCGACGTGCTCTTGCGGCTGGCGGTGATCTACGACGAACCGGATTGGACCGCCAAAGCGGCGCGCATCCTGCGCGGCCTGCGCGAGCCAATGGCGCAGTACCCCACCGCCTTTGGCCGGCTGCTCTGCGCGCTCGAATTCGCCGTCGCCGCGCCGCAAGAAGTCGCGATTGTCGGCGCGTGGAATGCCCCCGATACGTCCGCGCTGCTTGACGTCGTGCGCCGCCGCTTCCGGCCCAACACGGTCGTCGCCCTGCGCGAACCCGGCGTCCGCGAGAACATTCAGCCCGCACTGCTGCGCGGTCGCAACCTGCTCGGTAGCCGCGCCACCGCCTACGTCTGCCAGCACTACGCCTGCAAGCAGCCCGTCACCACGCCGGACGAGCTGGCGGCGCAGCTGGGCGACTGATTCGATTGCGGACCGGGTACCCGCTTGCGGGTGGCGATTGTGGATTGCGGATTTGAGTGCGACAGCACTATTCATAGGCGTCAGGCACAGCTATATCTAGAACGGAATACGCTCAATCGGCAGCGCAGCGTAATGAGACGAAGGAAGCAGCATGGGCGAGTCTCAATCCGCACCGCAATCCGCAATCCTCCGCCGACCTCTCGACGGCTTACTGGTCCTCGACCTGACGATTTTCCTGTCGGGGCCGTTCGCCACGCAATTGCTGGGTGGGCTGGGCGCGCGGGTATTGAAGATCGAGCAGCCGGGACGCGGCGATCCGGCCCGCGCGAATCCGCCCTATTACGGGCCGCGCGGCGTGCATAGCGAGCGGCCGGCGGCGGGCGACATCTCGCTGTCGGCGCTGAAGCGCAATCGCAACAAAGAGAGCATCACGCTCAACCTCAAGCACGAGGAAGGACAGGCGATCTTCCGAGAACTGGCACGCCGCGCCGACGTGCTGGTAGAGAACTTCGCACCGGGAGTCATGGCCCGGCTGGGCCTTGACGAGGCCGCGCTGCGCCTGCTCAACCCAAGACTGATTTTCTGCTCGATCTCCGGATTCGGGCAGGATGGCCCGTATCGCGGCGTCCCAGCCTACGACCCGGTGGTGCAGGCGCTCAGTGGGCTGATGACGGCGAGCGGCGAACCGGACGGGCCGCCGACGAAAGCCGGGATGTCCGCCGCCGATCTGGCGGGCAGCCTCTATGGCGCGATCGGCATCCTCGCCGCGCTCTACCAGCGGGCGCACGATCCGGACGGCGCGGGGCAGGCGCTCGATGTCGCCATGCTCGATGGGCTGTTCTCGCTTGTCTTCGACGAGCCGCTCGACGTGCAGGTTGCGCGCGGCCAGTCGCCGCGCACCGGCAACCGCCGCCCGCGCCTTGCCCCGTTTGGCGCCTACGAGGCCGCCGACGGCTTCATCACCGTCTGCGCCGTTACCGATGCCCAGGTCGCCGCGCTCTTCACGGCGATGGAGCGTCCCGAACTGGCCGGTGACCCGCGCTACGCGACGCTGGAAGCCCGCGCGCAACGCCCAGCTGAAGTGGACGCGCTGGTCGAGAATTGGACGCGCTCGCTGCCGAAAGCCGACCTCTGGCGCATCCTCGAAGACGCGCACATCCCCTCTGGCCCGGTCTCCGAGGTACACGACCTCCTCACTGACCCGCAACTGCGCTACCGGGAGATGATCGCTCCCCTCCCACATCCGGCGGTTGGGCCGGCTGATAGCGCCAACGCCGCCGGTCTGCCACTGAAATTCTCGCGCGCCGCCGCCGCGCTTGACCGCCCCGCGCCTGCGCTTGGCCAGGACAACGCGCGTGTCTATGGCGAACTCCTCGGCCTGACCACCGACCAGTTGGCCGACCTCCAGGCGCGCGGCGTCATCTGACGGCAGCCCTCACCCCCTGCCCTCCTCTCCCGCCCTACGGGCGAGGGGGAACACTCGTCAGCGCATCGGCAGTTCCCCTCGCCCGTGACACGGACGAGGGGTCAGGGGGTGAGGGTCACTCGGTCCAACATTCGAGTAGGATGTGTCCTACTCGTTCTGGTGAAGCGCCGCCGCTGGCAGGTTGCTATGCTGCAATCCGGATGAATCTGCGTGTGAAACGCTGGGAGGATTATGGAGCACACACCGGACACACTGGTTGGCACGGGACGGCTGGAAGCCTTCAGCGATGGCGTCTTCGCGATCGCCGTCACCCTGCTCGTGCTCGACCTCAAAGTACCGCTGTTGTCGGAGACGGCGAATGGGGCGAACCTGCTCGCTGTACTGGGTGGGCAGTGGCCGACCTACCTGGCCTACGTCACCAGTTTCCTGACGATTCTCGTCATGTGGGTCAACCATCACACGATCTTCAGGCAGATACACCGCAGCGACAATACACTCTTTCTGCTGAATGGCCTCTTGCTGCTCTGCATCACGTTCATGCCCTTTCCCACCTCGCTCCTGGCCGACTATATCGGCCACCAGGGCGAGCACATCGCGGCGGCGATCTACACCGGCGCCCTCACCGTGCTGGCGATCGTCTTCAATGTACTCTGGCACTACGCCGTCTCGTGGCGGCAATTGCTCCGCCCCGATATTGACCGCGCGTTCATCAAGCGGTTCAGCCAGATATACGCGCTCGGGCCAGTGTTCTATCTGATCGCGTTCGCCCTGGCCTTTGTCCATGTTGGCGCCAGCATCGCGGTTTGCGTCACGCTCGGCGTCACCTTCGCGCTGCCGGTCAGGCCAGCAGCGTAAGCGGTCTGTTCTTTGGCCTGGTACGTGAGATACAGAACGCCGGAGGTTCGCGTTGGAACCTCCGGCGTCACCGTTACTCGTACCAGCATCAGGCGCTGACCAGCTACGCGCTGCCGATCAGAATGCCGGCGCCGAAGACGAGTGCGCCACCGACGATTACCTGCAACGCCGACAGGATGAAGTTCATCTTGAAGTAGCGATAGCGAATGTACGCGATTGCGATCAGTTCGACCCCGACCACCAGATAGGCCAAATAGAGCGCCGCGTTGAGGTGCGGAAGCAAGAAGGGAAGCGTGTGCATCACCCCACCGATGAAGGTGGCGATGCCGGTGATCGCGCCGCGAATGACCGGATGCCCGCGCCCGGTGAGGACGCCGTCATCGGACAATCCTTCGGCGAACGCCATGCTGATACCCGCGCCGACCGCCGCCGAGAGGCCAATCAGGAAGGCGATATGCGGTTTGCCCGTCGCGAAGGCCGCCGCGAAAATCGGCGCCAGCGTCGAGACGGAGCCGTCCATTAGCCCCGTGAGCGCCGGCTGCACAACCCGCAGCACAAAGTTCTGCTCGTCAGTCAATTCTTGAGGATTCGCGGCAGCCGGCATCGCGTTTGCCCCTTGTCGCACGGCGCTTTCGCTCACATTCCCTCTCATTTGCTGCCGCCTCTGGACCTGTTGCCAGATGGTGACCATCGAAACCATGCTCTCTCCCGTTACGCTGCCTCGCGCGGCGCCCGCTTGCCGATCACCGCGCTGCGACCGGCGCTCTATGGGCAACTGCCCATTCACTGAAGGTAGTATATCCTAGATAAGAATGATTATCAAGTAGTATTGATGGGCGAATATCTTCGATGCAAGCACCGGAGCCGGTATGTTCGGATAGGCGTATACCAGCGTTTGGTCTGTAAGAAATCCGCGCATCGGCACTTGTGTGGTGCCCCGGCGCGTGCTTCAATGCCGCCAGCGAGGGGGCAGACGGGCGAAGGGAGAACGGACCATGAAGATTACGGCGCTTCGCAATCTTTTCATGCGCGTGGAGCGGCAGAACTGGCATTTTATCGAGATCGCGACCGACGAGGGCATCACTGGCCTCGGCGAAGCCTCACTGGAAGGGCGCGAACAGACCGTCGCGGCGGCGGTGGACGAATTCGCCCGCTATCTGATCGGCGAAGACCCTGGTCCGATCGAACACCACTGGCAGCGGCTGCACCGGCACGGCTTCTGGCGCGGCGGTGTCGTCCTCACCTCCGCCCTCTCCGGCATCGAGCAGGCGCTATGGGACATCAAGGGTAAGGCGCTCGGCGTGCCCGTGTATGAACTGCTGGGCGGCCCGACCCGGCAGCGGGTGCGCGTCTACACGCATTGCGGCGGCCCGACGCCCGAAGCGGCGGCCGAGCACGCCCGCGCGCTGGTCGCACAGGGCTTTACGGCCCTGAAGTTCGGCACGGGCCGGATCGGTCCCAGCGTGGACGAGCGGACGATGATCCGCCGGACGGCCGCGATGTTCGAAGCAGTGCGCGCGGCGGTTGGCCCCGAGGTTGACCTGATGCTCGACAACCACGGCCAGTTTCCGCCGGCCCAGGCGACCGCGCTCCTGCGCGCAATTGAGCCATACAACCTCTTCTTCTTCGAGGAGGCGACGCCGCCGGACAATGTGCAGGCGCTGGCGAAAGTCGCGGCGGCGCGCGGCGCCGTGCCCCTGGCGACCGGGGAACGGCTCTTCACCAGATGGGAATACCGCGAACTGCTGGAGCAGCAGATTGTAGACATCGTCCAGCCCGACATCTGCCACGCGGGCGGGATTCTCGAACTCCGCAAGATTGCGGCGCTGGCGGAGACGTACTACGTCAAGGTGGCGCCGCACAACCCCAATGGGCCGGTCGCGACGGCGGCCTCGGCGCAGCTGGCCGCGACGATCCCGAACTTCGCCATCCTCGAACTGGCCCTCAGCCAGCCCCATCGCGATCTCGTCCAGCGTGAAGGGCCGGTGGTCACGAACGGGTACATCGAACTCTCGCGCCGGCCGGGCCTGGGCATCGAACTCGATCACGACGTGATCGCCGCGCACCCGTATGCGCCGCATGATTACGCGGCGGCGTATAACCCCGATGGTTCTGTGGCAGATATTTGAAGTCGGCGCGGCTATTACTCCAGCCTGATCGGGTGGACGATGCCAGAGGCGCCGCATGTCGAGGAGCGGCAGGCACGGCGTGTGGGCGCCGCGTGATCCGCGCAATGTGATTCAAGGTAAGCCTCAACCGTACTCCCTTCAGACTGGCACGAGTAGCGTAAGGGTTGCAGCGAGCGTCCTGGAACGATTCTTGCAATGTTATGTCTTGCACCGAGGCTGTCCTTCGTGTGAAGGGAAGCGCAGCGTGAAGACCAATACAATCGTCGTAGTAGACGATAACCCATTCATCGCCGGGCTGCTTGAAGACCTGCTCACCAATGTGCCGGGGTATCACGTCGTGACGATTGATGATGGGGAAGCGGCGCACGACCAGATTGTGGCCGACCCGCCCGATTTGATCATCCTCGATGTGCATTTGCCCCGGATGAATGGCTTCGCGCTGTATGACGAATTGCGCCGCACGCCCACTACCGCCGGCGTGCCGATCCTCCTGATGAGCGCGGCGATGCCCCATCCTGAACTCGCGCGGCGCGGCATCCTCGACTATGTCCGCAAGCCGTTCGACGTCGAAGACTTGCTGGCGCGCGTCCATGCCGCGCTGTATCCGCCGCAGACGATCCATTAGGCGTGAGAGCGTGAGTCATGAGCAGGTTCAGTACGGCACAGTGCTCGCCTGCTGGCACAGAGCCAGTCCCAAGCAACTCACGACCCACGCACTATAATAGGCGTGGTGGCCGGTACGCCACCCTAGAAGGTTGATTGGCTTGCGGTTCGTCACTCGTCCTCCTTGCTAGATCGCCGCGCCTGCTGGCGTTCATGATCTGGGCCTGGTCCGGTGTTTCCGGCCCGGGCTTTTCTGGATGTTCCGTGGCCGCCGGGCCAGTTTCCAGCAACTAACTCCAGACGATCTCGATGGCGGTTGACCCTGGTGTGCCACAGGCACACCAGCGGTTCCGGCTGCCCGCGCGCCGCCTTGCAGTCCTGTCTACCACCGGAATGGAGACCAGGACTGAAAGGATGGCGTCTGGGCATGGAACAACTTCGGGGCAAGCAATCGCTGGCGCTAGAACGCGCGATGCTGCTGGCGCTGACCGCCGGCTACCGCGACATCGTGATTGACATCGGCACGGGCGATGGCCGCTTCGTGCAGCGCCTGGCGCGCGCGGAGCCGGCAACATTCGTGATTGGCCTCGACCTCTGCCGGGAGAATCTGCGCGCCGCCTCGCGCACCGCGCCGCCAAACGCGCTCTTTGTCATCGCCGACGGCCTGGCGCTGCCGGCGGAACTCGCCGGGCTGGCGACCCGGCTGACGATCAACTTCCCGTGGGGCAGCCTCCTCCGGGGGTTACTCACCGCCGACGCCGCGCTGACGCACGGGTTGCGTGTACTGGCGCCGCCGGGCGCGACGCTGGACGTGCGCCTGAACGACAGTGCGCTGGCGCAAGCAGGCTGGGTGCTGGCGGCCGGCGGCGTCCGGGCGGGGCAGACGCTATGCGCGGCCGGCTTCGCTGTTGACGCGCCGCACGTCCTCGACGCGGCGGCCCTGCGCGCCTGTCCCACCAGCTGGGCACGCCGGCTGGCGCACGGTCGCCAGGGCTGCGCGCTCCATCTGCGCGCCTACCGGCGCCGTGCGCGGCGCATGGATGCGGCGGATTGAACAGAGAGACACCAAGAGCGCCAGGAGGCAGAGCCGACACGGAGACGGCGAGTGCGGCGTCTGGTCTGCCACGGGCCAGCATAAGCCAGGCGGGTCGCGACGAGGTGTGATACGTTTCTTCCAGGTAGCCGGCGGCAGACTACCTCATGCAGAGTAGCAGGAGCAGCCGGCCGCCAACTGCTCGGGAGGGCGAGGCTCGCTATGCCTGGCAGCGCCAGCGTCAAGCGCGACCGCGATACCGAAGCCGTGACCAGGCTGCTGGTAGTTCTCGCCGGAGTGTCGTTCGTGGCCCATATGCTCGTCGCGGGCAATTACGGGTACTTTCGCGACGAGCTCTACTACATCGCCGATGGACACCATCTCCAGGCCGGCTACGTCGATCAGCCGCTGCTGATGGGCTGGCTGGCGGCGCTCCTGCGCGTCACAACCGGCGATGGTCTGGTGGCGATTCACGTCGTCCCGGCGCTCGCCAACGCCCTGCTCATCGTCGCCACCGGTCTGCTGGCGCGTGAGCTGGGCGGCGGCCGGGTGGCGCAGCTGGTGGCCGGCGTGGCCGCGCTCTTTTCGCTGGCCTTCATGGCGACCGGCTCACTTTTCTCGATGGATGTGCTCGATCAACTCTGGTGGGCGCTGGCCTGTCTCATCCTGGCGCGCCTGTTGCGACGCGATGCGCCGCGCCTGTGGCTACTCGTCGGGTTGGTCCTCGCCATTGCCCTGTTGACCAAGCTCACCGTGCTCTTCTTCGGTCTCGCGCTGGCGCTGGCGCTGCTGGTCACGCCCGCGCGCCGCTACCTACGTACGCCGTGGCCGTGGCTGGCAGCCGGCATCGCTGGCCTGGGCCTGCTGCCCGACCTGCTCTGGAACGCCGCCAACGGCTGGCCCACGGTAGCCTTCTATCGCCACTACAGCGGCGTCGGCGCCGGTCCGCTGAACTTCCTCGCCACCCAGCTTGCCCTGCTGAACCCGATCGCCGTCCCGCTGGCGGCTGCCGGCCTGGTCTTCTACTTTCGCCGGGCCGGCGCGCGCTATCGGCTCCTGGGCTGGACCTTCGTCTTCCTCTTGCTGTTACTCACCGGTCTGAGCACGAAGCCATATTTCCTGGCTCCCGCCTATCCCATCCTCTTTGCCGCCGGCGCGGTGCTATTCGAGCGCGTCAACCTGCGGCCGTGGCTCGCCTGGCTCCGGCCCGCGTATGTCGCCCTGCTGGCGCTCGTCGGCGTCCTACTGGCGCCGGCGGTCATACCCATCCTGCCACCGGCCACCTACGTACGCGCCTATGGCGCCTTCAACCAGGCGCTCGCCGACCGCTTTGGCTGGGACAACCTCACGCAGACCGTGGAGCAGGTCTACGCCGCGCTGCCGCCCGCGCAGCGCGCACAAGCCTGTGTGCTGACCAGTAACTACGGCGAGGCCGGCGCGCTCAGCCAGCTCGCCGCGCCCGGCCGCCTGCCGCCGATCATCAGCGGCCACAACAACTATTACCTGTGGGGGCCGGGCAGCTGTACGGGGCAGGTGCTGATCGTGGTGGGGTTTGGGCCGAGCGATGTGCAGGGCGCACACGCATACTACGCCGACGTCACGCTGGCCGCCACCGTTCAGTGCATGTACTGCGTATCCTATGAGCAAAACGTACCCATCTACATCTTCGCCAACCCGACCGCCCCGGTCTTCCCGCAGCGGTGGCCGGCGCTCAAGCACTTTGACTGAGCGCCACCGCGCTCGACAGAACGATCGTTGGTTTGGAATGCTAGCGCACATTGAGCGACGACATTCTCGCTTGCGTCTCCATCCTCGATGGCATACGATAGCTGTCGTGAGGGGGGAACGCCGCCCGGCCGTGTCGAAGACACAACTGAAGGAAGGAGCGACTGCGCTATGGTCTACTCCAAACAGATGGGCGCTCGTGTCAAGCGCAAGGAAGACCCGCGCCTGATTACCGGCAGTTCAACCTATGTGGACGATGTGCGCCCGCAGGAAACCGGGCACGTCGCCATCCTTCGCAGTATCTACGCGCACGCGAAACTCAACAACATTGACACGAGCAAGGCCGAGGCGCATCCCGGCGTGATCGCGGTCTATACCGGCGCGCAGTTCCGCGACATGCTGGAGCCAATGCCGCACGGCGGCGAAGGTGGTGGTCCCGCCGACATGGCGCCGGTCGCGACGCCGGTTGTGGCGCATGGTACGGTCTATCACGTCGGACAGGCGATCGCGGTCGTCGTCGCCACCGATCGCTACATCGCGCGCGACGCGCTTGACCTCATCGAAGTGGACTACGATCCGCTGCCGGTCGTCACCGACATCGAGGAGGCGATCAAGGACGGCGCGCCACAACTTTACGACCAAGTGCCGAACAACATCGCCTACACCTGGACACGCAAGAAGGGCGACCCCGACGCGGCGTTCGCCAATGCTGAAGTGACCGTCAGCCAGCGCATGAACAACCAGCGCGTCGCCGGCATCTCGCTGGAGACGCGCGGCGTGCTCGCCCAGCCCGACGCCCTCAGCGGTGGGCTGACTGTATTCACCTCGACGCAGAACCCCCACACCGTGCGCCAGCAGATCGCTGCGACGCTCGGCCTCGCGGAGATTGACGTACGGGTGATCGCGCCGGAAGTTGGCGGCGGTTTCGGCGTGAAGATCAGTTCCTATCCGGAGGATATGATCTGCGCGGTGCTGGCCCGGCGGCTGCGGCGACCAATCAAGTGGATCGAGACACGCAGCGAGCATCTACTGGCAACCCACCACGGCCGCGCGCAGATCGCCGAAATCTCCCTGGCCGCGAAGCGCGACGGCACGGTCACGGCGCTGAAGTTCCGCGGCCTGGCCGACCTCGGCGCCTACCCGCGCGACCCCGGCATCCCGCCGCTCACCGGCCTGCTGCTGAACGGCGTCTACGGCTTCGAGTCGGTGGATATGGAGATTCGCGCTGTCTACACCAATACGATGGCGACCGGCGCGTATCGCGGCGCGGGGCGCCCCGAAGCGGCGTATTATCTCGAACGGATCATGGACGTGCTGGCCGATGAGCTCGGCATGGATCCGGTGGAAGTACGGCGCAAGAACTTCATCCCGCCCGACGCCTTCCCCTACAAGACGGCGGCCGGACCTGTCTACGACAGCGGCGACTACAACAAGGCGCTCACCAAGGCGCTCGAACTGTCGCACTACCAGGATTTACGTGCCGAACAGGGCCGGCTGCGCCAGCAGGGGCGCTATCGCGGCATCGGCGTGACGACCTTCACCGAAATCTGCGGCTTCGGCCCGTTCGACAGCGCATCCGTGCGCGTCGAGCCGACCGGCAAGGTGACGGTCGCCACCGGCATCTCGCCGCACGGCCAGGGGCAGGAGACAACCTTCGCGCAGATCGTGGCGGATGAGCTCGGCGTCTCGATGGACGATGTCGTCGTCGTGCATGGCGACACTGCGCGCACGCCGGCCGGCATCGGCACGATGGGGTCGCGCGGCCTGGTCGTCGGCGGTTCGGCGCTGATGGGCGGCATCGGCAAGGTCAAGGATAAGGCGATCAAGATCGCCGCGCATATGCTCGAAGCATCCGCCGACGACGTCACCTTTAGCGACGGCAAGTTCGGCGTGAAGGGCGCGCCGGAGAACGCCAAGACGCTGACCGACATCGCCAAAGTCGCCTACAGCGGCAGCCTGCCACCGGAGATCGGCACCGGACTGGAGGCCGTGGACTTCTTCGCGCCGCCGAACACAACCTTCCCCTTCGGCGCGGACGTCGTCACGGTTGATGTAGACCCCGAAACGGGCGCAATCGCGCTCCGTAGTTATGTCGCCGTGGACGACTGCGGCCGTCAGGTCAGCCCGCTGCTGGTAGACGGCCAGGTACATGGCGGGCTGACGCAGGGCATCGCGCAGGCGCTGTACGAAGAAGTCGTCTACGACGAGGACGGCCAGCTGGTGACCGGCTCGCTGATGGACTACGCCGCGCCGAAGGCGGAGTTCCTGCCGATGTACCAGAACGACCGCACCGAGACGCCATCGCCGCTCAACCCGCTCGGCGCGAAGGGCATCGGCGAGCTGGCGACGATCGGCTCAACGCCGGCCATCGTCAACGCCGTCGTGGACGCGCTGTCGCCGTTTGGCATCCGGCATCTCGACATGCCGCTGAAGCCCGAACGGGTCTGGCAGGCGATTCAGAACGCTCGCGGCGCGCAGGCCGCTGACTGAGCCAGGCAAGTACAGCGATCCAGAACGGCGCTGGGTGTTCCACGCACCCAGCGCCGTTCGTTATATACGCGGATCGGGCGCGCTCACGCGTGCCGCGCCGTACCTCTACGCGCTCGCGGTATCGGCGGTCTGTGGCTGCCCCTGGGTTTGCTCCTGCTTTTGCTCGACGAGTTCGCCCTCAATCGAAATCTGCACGTCGTCGCCGACCACCATCCGGCCATCGAGGACCATGTTGGCCGTCAGGCCGAATTCCTTCCGGCTGATCTTGGTTTCGGCGCTATAGGCGATCCGGTGGCCCATCCGAGGATCGTTGAACTCGCCATAGCGCAGCACGTTCAGCGTCACCGGCCGGGTGTTACCCTTGATGGTCAGGTCGCCGGTCATGGTATAGCGATCCGCACCGGCAGACGTGATGTTGGTGCTCTTGAAGGTGATGGTCGGATAGGTCGCACTATTCAGGAAATGTTCCGATCGCAGGTCGTTGTCCCGTGCTTCGTTGTGCGTCCGGATGCTGGCCGCCTGGATCATGACGTCAACCGAGGACGCCGTAGGCTGGTCAGGGTTGATGTTGCCTGTCGCCGTGACTTCCAGGAAATGGCCGCGTACGGTCATCATCCCCAGATGCTTCACGGAGAACTCGACCTGGGTGTGGTACGGATCCAGCTGCCAGCTCATATCGGTATACCTCCCTTGTCTGTGAGGCGACAACGCTGCCGCTCAACCAACATCTACTACATACCGCAGAACGGCACGACTTGCCACCGTCGGCCCGCTCTCTCCGACAGGCTGCTAGGAACGCTCTCCGCTGAATGCTACACTCCTGCATAGCACGCGAGACGTGACAGTTGCTGACCCTTCATCGTAAAAACGGCAGGCGCAACGCGATCGAGCGCGCGCGACTCCTTTCGTCTGATGGGTAGGGGCAGTCATGCCGGGTGGCAGCACAACGCAATTTCTGTTCATTCCAGAGGCCAGGCCAAACAACCGCAAGTACATCCTGGCGCTGGTGGCCGGCTTCTGGACGCTCTGCCTCGGCTGCACCGCGCTCAGTATTCTTGTAGACATCTTCACCTCCGGTTCGGCGCTGACCATCCTGGCCTCGCCGTTCATCATCGCCGCCGCCTGGATTCCCAATTTCATCATCGCCTCGCTGATTCCGCGCGTGCAGCGGTACCAGCGATCGCACCGCTATCTGCTGCTCGGCGCGTTCCTGGCCGGGGCGATTATCGCCATTCCGCCCGCGCTGCTGATCAACACGACGCTCTTCCTACCGGCCGAACTTTCGGGCGCGCCGCTGCTTACCCTGCTTTCGTATGGCACGATTCCAGGCATTGTAGAGGAAGGGATTAAGGGCGCGATCGTCCTCTTCATCTTCTTCCGCTACCGCGACGAGTTCCACGACTCGGTAGACGGCATCGTCATCGGCGCGCTGGTCGGGCTGGGCTTCGCGATGACCGAAGACATCAGCTACTTCCTGCGCGGGCTGGGTGGCGGCGGCATCATCGGGCTGGCGCTCACCCTCTTCATGCGCCTCGGTCTCGGCTGGATGAACCACTCGGTCTTCACCGCCTGCACCGGCGCGGGCCTGGGCTTCGCGCGGATGAGTCCGCGCGGCAGCATCCGCCGCTGGCTGCTGCCGATCGGCGGCTACGTCGTCGCCGCGGGCATGCATAACACCTTCGATTTCCTGGCGACGCTGCTGCAAGCGCTGCTGCCTGGCAATCTGGTCGGCCTGCTGCTGACGATCGTGCCGTTGTATGGCCTGACCTGGAC
>DASUBC010000273.1:0-5316 GCA_035763465.1 Thermomicrobiales bacterium | reverse complement strand
GAGGGCCATAACAGCAGTTTCAGCAGCTGGCAGTTCGAGCGCGGCCAGGAGAGCGACATGTGGATCAGCCGCGTGGACTTGCCCGCGCTGCCGGAGACGCTGAACCGCCAGACGCAACGCCAGCAAAACGCCCTGAACCGGCTGGCGCAGCGCGAGGAGGCCGAGTTTTCCGGCCCGCGCTGCGTTGAGCACGCCATCCGCTGGCTCGACGACAACCAGGGCAGCGACAACTGGTTCCTGCAACTGGAACTTTTCGACCCGCACGAGCCGTTCTACGCCGTGCCGGAATACCTGCAACTCTACGACGACGACTGGGACGGCCCGCTCTATGATTGGCCCGACTACGGCGTCTGCAAAGACGACCCGCGCGCCATCAAGCATATCCGCAACTGCTACGCGGCGCTGCTGACGATGACCGACCGCTGGCTCGGCAAACTCTGGGACCAGCTCGACGCGCTCGACCTCTGGCGGGACACCGCCGTCGTGCTGACGACCGACCACGGCAGTATGCTCGGCGAGCACGAGTACTGGATGAAGAACAATATGCCGGTCTACAACGAGATCGCGCGCATCCCGCTGATCGTCCACCTGCCGGGTGACCAGCGCGCGGGCACACACGTCACGGCGCTGACGCAATCCACCGACCTGATGCCGACCTTCCTCGACTGGTACAGCGCGGCCCCACCGCCCCACCTGCACGGCACGTCGCTACGTCCCGCGCTGGAAGGCGGTCAGGCGGTGCATGAATCGCTGATCTATGGCTACTTTGGCATGGCGCTCAACGCGACCGACGGCTGCCACACCTACTTCCGCAATCCGTTGCGACCAAACGATACGGTCTACGCCTACACCGCCATGCCGACCGGCTTCCACGGCTTCCTCCCACGCGAGCAACTGGCCCAGGCGGAAACCGGCCGCTTCCTCGGTCACACCTACAACATCCCGGTCTTCAAGATTCCGCAGCCAGGCCATCCGCCGCTCGGTTATGGCGCTGAAGCGGGCGCGTACACCCCGCGCAACGAACTCTTCGACCTGGCCGCCGACCCGGAGCAGCAGCAGCCGATCACGGACGCGGCAACCGAGCAACGCTTCGAGCAACTCATGCGCGAACACCTGACCCGCGTGCAGGCGCCCGTCGAGCAGTTCGCGCGGCTGGGGCTGTAGGGACGGCCCTCACCCCGCCGCCTGCGGGCGGCACCCCTCTCCCGTCGCCACGGGAGAGGGGACCGGCGAGCGGAGCGAGCCAGGGGTGAGGGCCGCCCTCACGCTTCGTCGTTTACCTCGCCGGTGGCCAGGAGTGGTTCGGGGTCGTCGCTCCAGACGGTGGGCGCGGGCGTGGCGGCGAGCACGCCGGCGGCCAGCGCCAGCCAGGCTGCGGCGTCGTCACTGGCCGGCAGGGGCAGGGTGATGTCGGTCTCGTGGTGGCGGTGCAGCCAGTGCGAGAGGATGGCTGTCTCGTCAATCGTCTCATGGTCCAGTGGCGGCAGGTCGGCCGCGTGGGCGCGCTGCCAGGCGCGGCGCAGGCGGTCGGCAACCGCGGCTGGCGCTTCGTCGCGCGCCACGCTTGTACGGCTCCAGAGCCGGCCGCGCGTCAGCAAGAAGGCTTCTACGGCGTCCGGCGCAACCGCCGGCAGCACCAGGATCAGGTCGTCGGTCGCGATGGCGTCGGCGATCAGTTTGCCCTCGCGCGCCACGGTCGTGATGTGCGTCAGCGCGTTGCGGAGCGCCTGAGCGCGCTCGAAGTCGAGTCGCTCGGCAGCCTGTTCCATCTGCGCCCAGAGCCGCGCGACGATGGCGCGCTCGTCGCCCTCCAGGAACTGGATCAGGTCGGCCACCAGCGCGCCATATTCTTCTTGCGTCGTCTGGCCAGCGCACGGGCCGAGGCACTTCCCCAGGCTGAGGCGCAGGCAGGGGGACCACTGGCGGTCGGGCGTGCGGGCGCGACGAGTGCAGGTGCGGATCGGCAGGATGTCGGTCAGCAGGTCGAGCACGCGCCGCACCGCGCGGCCGTCGCGAAACGGCCCGAAGTATCGCGCGCCGTCGTCCGTGCGCCGCCGGGTTGGGTAGACGCGCGGCCAGGCGTCGGCGGTGTCCACCTTGATATAGGGGTAATGCTCGAAGTTGCGCCCCTGCACGTTGTAGCGCGGCGTGTGGCGGCGAATCAGTTGCGATTCGAGCAGCAGCGCCTCCAACTCCGACCCGACGACGATTTTCTCGATCTGCTCGGTCGCGGCCAGCAGGCCGTGCTTGCCGTGAACGTGCTGCCCGGTCGAGTAATACGACCCGACGCGATTGCGGAGGTCTTTCGCCTTGCCGACATAGAGCACGTCGCCGTGGCGGTCGCGCATCAGGTAGCAGCCTGGCGCGTGCGGCATCGCGCGCAGATTCTCGGGATCGAGGAGCGCCCGGCCGCGCGCCACCGCCTCCGAGTAACTCCCCTCGCGCGAGTTCCACTGCCCCGCCGCGCCCGCCACGCGCAGCAGGTCGTCGAGCGTATGCAGGCCGCGCGCGGGTGCCTGGGTGAGCAGCGCCGCGAGAACGGCGGCCGTCAGGCGGGCGTCGGCTTCGGCGCGGTGGCGTTGACCACCCGGCACGGCGAGGCCGAGCCGCCGGGCGACGGCGTCGAGACCGGTGCCAGTTGGGTGTGAACCGCGCCGTCCGGTCGGCTGGCCGGGCAGCAGGTGTGCGGCCAGCGGAATCGTGTCGAGAATTGGGTTGAGCAATGGCGGCAGGTCGCCGCGCCGCAACTCGGCGTTGAGAAAGGTCAGGTCGAAGCCGATATTGTGGCCGACGAGCAGATCGTCGCCCAGGAAGTCTCGTAGCGACTCAGCGATCGCGTCGAATCGGGGCGCATCTTCCAGCAGGTCGGGCGTAATCTTCGTCAGACCGATGATGAACCGGGTCAACGGCCGTTCAGGGTGGACGAGTGTGCTGTAGCACTCTGGTTCCTGGCCGGGCCGAAAGCGGAGCGCGGCGACCTCGATGATGCGGTGACTGGTCGGCTGCAAGCCAGTCGTCTCGACATCGAGGACGACATAAGGCGTGGCCGCGAGCAGCGGCGTGGCGACCGTTGGCGCCGGCGCGCCGGGCAGCTGCCACCAGCCGTCGTCGCGCCGCGCGAAGCCCTCCGCGTTCGCGTCCGCCGCTGGCGTCAACGTCTGTCGCAGCAGCGGACGCCAGAGCGCGATCGGGCCGTGCGAGCCGAACAGGTAGCGCGCCAGGTCTTCTTCAGCCGCCGCGCCGCCCTGCGCCGCCAGAAACACCTGTGCCCTCGCGCGCAACGCCGCGTAGGGCGACTGTTCACCCACCGCGCTGGTATCCTTCTCCTGTGCCGCCTCGCCTATCGCCATCGCCGGTTCCCTCGCCAGTACGGACACTGCACTGGCAAGTATAGCAGCGGGGGCTGGCCCTCACCTCCTGGCAGCTCTCACTCCCTGGCCCACGACCCACTGCGTGGGTACCCCGCCGTGCGCGAGCGAGGGGGAACAGCACTCAAGCCATAGCCAGTTCCCCCTCACCTGCAAGGCGGGAGAGGGGGCAGGGGGTGAGGGCTGCACCTATTCCGCGTTCCCCAGGCCCAGCTGCCAGCCCAGAAAACTCCAGATGTCGGTCTGCTCGTCCAATATCTTGCTTTGCGGCTTGCCCGCACCGTGCCCGGCTTCGGTTTCCAGGCGCAACAGCACGGGTCGCTCCGTCGCGTCGGCCACCGTCGCGGCCTGGAGCAGCGCCGCCATCTTACGCGCGTGGAGTGGGTGGACCCGACTGTCCGACTCCGCCGCCGTCAGTAATACGGCTGGATAGGCTGTTCCCGGCGTGACGTGATGATAGGGCGAGTAGGCGCGCAGCCAGCGAAATTGCTCGGGGTCATCGGCCGAGCCGTATTCAGGTATCCAGAGCCGCGCGATCAAGAACTGGTGGTAGCGCAGCATGTCGAGCAGCGGCACCGCGCAGACGACCGCGCGGAAGACGTCGGGGCGCTGCGTCAGCGCCGCGCCGACCAGGAGTCCGCCATTGCTGCCACCCCGGATGCCGAGGCGGTCGCGGTCGGTGTATCCTGCGGCGATCAGCCATTCAGCCGCGCTGAGGAAGTCATCAAAGGCGGTCTGCTTGTGCGCCAGCATCCCCGCGCGGTGCCAGTCTTCTCCATACTCGCTGCCGCCGCGCAGGCTGGGTTGTGCCACCAGACCGCCTTGCGCGATCCAGGACAGAAAACCCGCGTTGTAGGCGGGCGTGAGCGCGATATTGAAGCCGCCGTACCCGGTGAGGAGCGTCGGTGTCTGGCCGTCGCGTTGAAGGTCGCGGCGGTGCAATAAGAACATCGGCACGCGCGTGCCATCGCGCGAGGTATACCAGACCTGCTCCGCGACGAGGTCGCCGGTCTCTGGCGCGCCAGTCGGCTGCTCAAAGGGCGCCACCGCGCCAGTCGCCAGCTCGCAGCGCCAGATGCTCGCCGGGGTGAAGAAGGTCTCGTATGTGAAGAAGAGTGTGTCGCCGTCCGCTTCGCCGGCCAGGCTGGCGACCGTGCCGGGACTGGGCAGCGACGGCGTCACCGGCGCGCCACTGCCGTCCGCCGCGACGACGCGCACATCCGATACGGCGTCGCGCAGGTAGTTGAGCGCCAGCCAGCGGCCGACCGCGCGACAACCGTGCAAGGCCGCATCGCGCTCCGGCACAATCTCGCGCCAGTTCGCCCGCGCCGGCTGCACCGGATTGACCAGGAATACACGGAAGTTCGGCGCGTCCTCGTTTGTCAGCAGATAGAGCCGGTCGTCAAGGAGCTGCCCTTCGTAGATTGCTTCCCGCCCGGTCGTGACCGGCACGAAGGCGCCGCCCGCGTGGCGGTCGAGCAGATGCACTTCGTGGTGCGACCAGCTGTGGTGCGTCGTCACCAGCAGCCAGCGGCCGGCGGGCGAGAGTTCGACCGCGAAGCGGTCTTCCGGCGCACTGCCCTCGCCGAAGATGGCCGGATCGTCCGCCGGGTCAGCGCCGAGCTGATGGAACCGGACGCGCTGATGGTAATTCTCCTCGCCATCCGGCACGCTGCCGGGCGCGGGCAGGCGAGTGTAGTAGAAGCCGGCGCTATCCGGCAGCCAGGCGACGGAACTGAAGCGCGTATCAGGGATGCGCTCAGGCAAATCGTGCCCGGTCGCCACCTCGCGGATCGCGAGCGTGCTGCGCTCGTCGCCGGACGACGAGAGGCCGTAGGCGACCAGCGCGCCGTCCGGCGACGGGTACCACCAGTCGAGCGCCACTGTGCCGCCGGCGCTCAACGTGTTCGGGTCAAGCACCGCGCGCGTTTCCGCGCCTTCGCGCACG
>DASUBC010000272.1:0-3354 GCA_035763465.1 Thermomicrobiales bacterium | reverse complement strand
CCTTTTGCCGCCAGGATAGCGCATTCCCGCAATCTTCATCTGATTGTACTTAGGCGAGCAGGACGCGCTGGCTGTCGCTGATCGCGACCAGCGGTAGCTCACAATGGGCCTGCACGACCGGCATGAGGTTAGCCCAGGTGCGGCGCCCATGGAGCGTCGTCACAACCGGCGTGCGCGTGCGGCGGCTACCCCCACGGTACCGCCGTACAGTGCGGGCGGGGCGGCTTTGGCGAAGGGTATCAGCTGGGCGATGCGCCTCGGGCGCTTCCTGGTGGCAATGTCGCTGCTGACGACGACCATGAGACACCGCACCGCCGTCCCGCTGGCTCCGGCCCGACAGGACAGCGGCGGAAGCCGTGTGCTGCTACAAGCGGGCGCGGCTGCCTGAGAGGGCGCGCAAGAGCGCGATCAGGATGCAGGCGCCGACGAAGGCGACGAGCAGGGAGTAGAGGTTGAAGCCGTTCACCCCGCTGCCCCCGAATACGGAGAAGATGAAGCCGCCCAGGAGGGCGCCGACGATGCCGATGATGACGTCGCCGACGAGCCCGTAGCCCCCGCCGCGCATCACCGCGCTGGCCAGGAAGCCGACGATGAGCCCGAGTACAATCCAGGCGAGAATGCTCATACGGATCCTCCTCTCTGTTCTCCGGGCAGGCCACCGCTGGTCCCGCACCGTCTACGCAGCCACCTGGCAACCTGCGTGCCACCGGGGTAGCGGACGGCCGCACCGGGTACCATCGCAGTAGTCTCGGTGCCGCTCATGCTGTTCCAGCTTGGACTTCGTGGCGCAGGCCGACTCGGCGGAGATGCCCGAAGTAGCCGCCAGCTACGCCGCGCCCCCGCTCCTCAAGCGCTACCCCAGAGCAGACCTCCACCATCGGGTATGTCTGCCAGATTAACGAGATAAGCGGGGCTGAAGAACACCGGTTGTATCCAGGCTTCGTCCCGCTGGCTGCTAGTGTCGGCAGATGATGCTTGTGGATGCCGCTGAACGGCATCATGAACGAACGCGCCTGACGGACACGATCGTCACCCGTCACAGTACAGTCTGGCGGGAGGCGAACGACGCCGTCAAGCAGCGACTGGTCACTTCGTCAGCCCGCGCCGCTTCGCTGCGACTCGCCTTCCGCGAGCCGCCAGCAGCGCCGATGGGCTGAGCGCGTTGCACGAGCTCACTTTCGGTCGTCCTAGCGCGTCGCCAGCGCGTTGACGAATGCCGCAGCCGTCGCACCCGCCACCAGGGCGGCGAGGGTGGCCTCAGGCTCGGCCAGCTGGACCAGCACGACGAGCAGCAGATAGACCAGCGTCGCCACCCCGACGAACCCCAGCATGTGCAGGACGAAATGACGGCGCGTGGACAGCAGTTTCCCGCTTACCAGCGTCGCTCGCGCGCCGTCCCGGCGAGACCGCACGGTCGCGTCCTGCTACCGTGGGCGGTTGGTGTCCGCTGGCGGCTCACCAACGCCAGCAGGCACGTCAACCGGCCCAGCGGCGGCACCGGACCCGGCCGCTACCTGGCCGTACTTGAGCATTTGCACCATGCGCCGGGCCGTCATCAGTGCATCCCGGCGCTCGTCAAAGACCCGCTGGCGGTCCACATACGCAGCTTCCAGCTGCGCCACCTCCCGCTCTAACGCCGCTACCTCCTGCTCCAGCGCCTGTTCTCGCTGCTCCGCCGCTGCTAAGTCAGCCGCCTCGTTCATACTGCTTGCCTCCTCCGTGGCCCGGAGCCCCGACTCGGCCACGGTGGTCTATGCACGCCGCGTGCCCTGGCTGGCCCTGGCTGGTGCATGCGCACAGGTTGGCCGAGGGGCGCTTGGTCCTGGAATAGGCTCTGCGATACCGGCTCCATGACGGCCGCGCAGCGTGGCGCGGTCGAGGAACCCAAGCAACAGGAAGGACGGACGCGATGACGAAGCGGCACTGGCGCACACACGGTTGGACCGGCGTGGTGATTTTGAGTGGCCTCGCGCTGCTGACGATCACCTTGGCCGGGTGCGGCACGACCCAGATGGCCACCAATGCCGTTCCCACCCTCCAGGGCGCGGTCACCACGGCGGCCACTGCCGCGCCACCGGGGGCGGGGGCGACCGCCGCCGTGCTGGCCACCCAGGTCGCTACGGCCCGGCCGGAACTCGCGGCCACCGCGGCCGCGCTCGCGACGCAGGTGGCGGGCACGGGTAATGCCGCTGCCACCCAGGTCGCGCCGACGGTCCAGGCGCTCGCGACCGCAGCAGCAGGCAGCACGAGTGGTCCTGAGGCGACAGTGACGGGGAAGGTCACGCGCGCCGATCCGAACGCCCGGACCTTCACCGTCCAGGGGCAGGATGGTCAAGCCTATGACTTCACCGTGACGACCAATACGCAGGTGGATTTCACCACCCTCGCCCGCGATGTGACCACCCAGCAGCAAGTAACCGTCACCTACCGCAAGACGACCACGCCCTACGAGGTCGTCAGCGTCCGCTAACTACCCCGCGCTGGCGGACACCTGTTCCAGGCGCTGATCATGCGGGTTCGCTAGGGCAATCTTCTGCCTGAGCATCCACCATCGCCAGCGCAGGTATTTGGCAAGGCGCCAGTCGTCGGGCGGAATTACTGTCATCAGTTCCTGCTTCAGGGAGTCGAAGAGGACAAACACCGGCATGGTGTTGACCAGCACGCAGGCACAGCAGGTGAACCCTTTGCCCTAGTAGGTGGTGTCGCACTCGCCGTCGTACATCCGATCGAGCATCAGGCGCTGCCACGACCGGCTGAACGGGCCAAGGGGCGAACTCTCCGGCTCCAGGACCTGTCGGAATGACGCGAATACCGGCACCCAGGCGAGGAGCGCGAACTGCGCCACCGCGGCGAGACCGCTCGCTGCGACTGGGCGAATCTGGACCGACATAGCAGGTTCCCGCGTGGCGGCGGCAACCCGTTAGGCCAGTGCAGCGGTGTCGAAATACTCTCGCCAGTAGAGAATCTGCCCCTTATGCAGGACGAAGATGATCGCGTCCTCCACCGTGTGTCGCCGCCCATCGGCCCGGCGCGTCTCGGACCACGTCCATTCCAGCGCGCCCTGCTCGCCGTCGAGAATGAGCCGGGTCAGCGTGACCGCAATGTCGGTATAGGCGGCCAGGTAGCGCTGAGTGTTCTCGCGCAGTGCGGCCAGGCCCTCCAGCCGGACCCCAGGCGCGACGAATATCACCGCCGGCGCATAGCCCGCCATGATGGCTTCCAGATTCCCGCTGTGCCAGGCGGCTGCCCGCGCCAGCAGCAAGGTCCAGACTTCGTCGCGCATCACGAGCGTGCCTCCTTCCGTCATCCACTATTCCTATGAGACACGTGCGCCATCTGCTCGGCCGTGGCGAT
>DASUBC010000271.1:0-12072 GCA_035763465.1 Thermomicrobiales bacterium | reverse complement strand
CCTATGAAGGCTGAGATTATCTCCGTCGGCACCGAACTGCTCCTGGGTTCGATCACCGATACGAACGCGACCTTCATCGCGCAAGACCTCTCGCCACTCGGCATTGACCTCTATTATGTCTCGCAGGTCGGCGACAACCTCGACCGGCTGGTCGAGACGATCGCGCGGGCCTGGAATCGCTCGGACCTGACCATCATCACCGGCGGCGTCGGCCCGACCGACGACGACCGGACGCGCGAGGCGATCGCCGCGATGCTCGGCGAAACGCCCGCCGTAGACGAGGCACTGCTGGAGCAGGTCGAACACTTCTTCCGGATGCGCGGCACGACTATCCCCGTGAAGAACCGCAAGCAGGCGTGGCTCATCCCCTCGGCGCAGCCGCTGCCGAACCCGATCGGCACCGCGCCGGGCTGGTTCGTTGACCGCGCCGGCCACATGATCGTCAGTATGCCGGGCGTGCCGCGCGAGATGATGCGGATGTGGCGCGAGCAGGCGATTCCGCGCATCAAGCAGCATCTGCCCCAGACGACGATCGTCAGCGTCACCCTGAAGACGATCGGCATCGGGGAGTCGTCGGCGGAACAGGCGCTCGGCCCGCTGGTTGACGCGGTGAACCCAACGACCGCCACCTACGCCAAAGATGACGGCGTGCATGTGCGAATCACGGCGAAGGCAGAGACCGTCGAGATCGCGCGGAAGATGATCGCGCCGGTGGAGGCCGACGCCCGCACCCGACTCGGCGACACGATCTACGGCGTGGACGACACGACACTCCCAGAGGCGCTGCTCGACCTGGCGGCGGCGCGCGGCCTGACCCTGGCGACCTGCGACGTAGACACCGGCGCGCGGCTGGCGGCGCTCTTCGACGATGAGCCGACCGCGACCGGCCGGTATCGTGGCGGCTGGGTGCTGGGGCTTGAGGAAGCCGCCGCGCTTGTCGGCCAGAGTGCCGACGAACCGGAGGCGCTGGCGACCGCGCTCGCCAGCCGCGTGCGCGAGGAACTTGGCGCGGGCGGCGCAATGACCGCGCTGGCCCGGCTCAGCCCCGAGGCCGATCCCACCGGCCGCCACAAGGCCGTGATCGTGCTCGCGACCGATCTGGCGGGCCAGACCGCGACGAAACGGCACGAGTTCGCCTCGTCGCGCGCCGACCTCCGCCGCCGCGCCATTCTCTGGGGCGCGGAGTTCCTGCGGAGTGAACTCTTACGTAACGGCACGGCGGGGTAGAAGGACGAGGAACCGCCAAGACGCCAAGAGGACGCCAAGGTCGCCAAGAATAAGAAAACAAAGAACTCTCTTGGCGTGCTTGGCGTCTCCTTGGCGTCTTGGCGGTTCAACTGATGGATACGATGGCACAGGAACGGCTGAAAGAACAGGCAATCGTCGCGCTGGCACGGCGCCGCCTGGAAACGCAGGAGGGGCTGGCGCTGCCGGCGGGACGTGCGCCGGTTGGCAACAGGGCCGACGGCACGCCGCGCCAGCACCTGTTCGACCTCGCCGCCGCCGATGGCTCAGTGATTGGCGAGATTCGCACCTACACACTTGGCGAGGGCGGCGGCCGGCCGGCGGGGAAGTTCGCCCATTGCTACGCCGCCTGCCTCTTTCTGCTACGCGCCCGCGCGCGGCGGCGTGTGCTGGTACTGACCAACCACGCTTTCTGGGCGCGCTTCCGCCGCGAGAGCGAAGGCATCGTCAACGGAATCGAGATTCTGCATGTCCCGGTTGATGAGACATTGCCGATCGTGACTGAAGAAGAGGAAGAATCGCTCTCCGCGCCATCAGGCCACCGTGACCAGCCGCGTTCTCAGGAGCCGCGCGGCTTCGAGCCGGCCGACACCATCCGCGTGCCGCGCCGCAATAAGGGCGGCCCCGGCCCGCGCGGGCGGCGGCCCAACACCGGTCAGCGGCGCCCGCCGGAACGCGGCTGACCGCCGATCGTCCGCCACGACGCGCGCCGGCCATAGCGACGCCAGCGCCAGCGCAGGCCCACAGGATAGCCGGCCATCTTCGCGCCGTCACCCACCAGCCGGATCAGCGGCACGGCGAGCAGCGCCCCGGCGCGCTCGCCCGGCGCGAGCGCGGGCAGCGCGGGCGCGAGGCGCGCGTAGGGCCGCCGCAGATAGGCAGCGCCGCCCAGGAGCAGCAGCGGCCAGAGCAATGGAAGTCGCCAGCCGCGCAGGACAAACCACGCCAGGCCGGCATACGTGCCGTAACGAACGGCGTGGCGGCGGGCAAAGAGGCCCGCTTTTCCATCGCCGCGCGCGTACTGGTAATACTGCCGCCAGAACGCGCGCAGCGAGCCGCGCGGACGGAACCGCGCGATTGCCTGGGGGGCAAACGCGAACCGCGCGCCCTGCTCTCGCAGCCGCAGGTCGAACACCAGGTCTTCGCAATAGTCCAGCCACTCAGGGTAGCCGCCAGCCGCTGCCCAGGCCATGCGCCGGAAGGCGATGGAACGGCTGGACGGCAGGAAGGTCGCTGGCGCGATGTCGTCCAGCGTAGGCAGCACCGTCGCGCCCATCGCGATCTCGAAGGGCGTCTGCGGGTCGGGCGCGAAGAAGCCCGCGACTATGTCGGGCGCGTCGGGTCCGGCGACAGCGTCAAACGGCGCGAGCAGGCACGCCAGCCAGTCCGGCGCCAGCCGCACCCCCGCGTCGGTCACGGCGACAATCGCGCCTGTCGCGGCGGCGATCCCGGCGTTGCGCCCAGCGGAGATATTCGCGCCCGGCCGGCAGAGGACGCGCAGTGGCAGCCGCTCCCGCCAGCGCGCCAGCACGTCTAGCGTGCCGTCGGTCGAGCCGCCATCCACAACGATAATCTCAGCGGGCGGGCAAGTCTGCGCGGCGAGCGACGCCAGCAGCGGATCGAGACTGGCCGCCTCATTCAGCACGGTGATTACCAGGCTGACGCCGGGCGAGGTATCCGCCGTGGGCATGCTCACCGCGCCTCAGTTTCAACTACTGGCGGCGGGTCCGGCACTGGCTCCGGCGCTGGTGAGTCGGGCGGCGGAGCGAGCGGCGCCGTGGCCGGCGGCGATGACCGGATCGCGAAGGCCGCCTCATAGCCCGCTTCGAGCCGCGCGACGATACTGGCCCAGGCGAAGTGCTGCTGGACAAACGCGCGGCCGGCCGCGCCGAGTTGCGCGCGCAGCGCCGCGTCACCCAGCAAGCGGTTGACGGCGGCGGCGAAGTCGCTGGCGGTATCGGCGATCAGCAGGTGCTCGCCATCGCGCACCGCCATCCCCTCGGCGCCCGCCGTCGTCGAGACCACCGCGCAGCCCATCGCCAGCGCGTTGAGCAGCTTCAAGCGCACACCGCCACCGTAGCGCATCGGCAGCACATAGACGGTCGCGCCGGCGAAATAGGGGCGATCGTCGGCGACCGAGCCGGTCACCGTGATGCCCGGCCGCAGAACCAGCCGTGTAATCTCAGACACCGGGTTCCGGCCCACCAGCGCCAGGCGGCGCGGCCGGCCGGGCTGCTGATGGAGCAGCAACGGCCAGACCGCACCCACAAACCACTCGACCGCGTCAACATTCGGCCGGTAATCCAGCGTCCCGCTGAACAACACGTCAAAGCGGGGCAGGTCACGGTCCTGGTCCCAGGGAATCGCGTCGCGCGCGTAATAGGTTGTGTCCACGCCATTGGGCGCGACGATCAGCGGGCGGCCAGGCGCCAGCAGTTGCAACGCAGCGGCGTCCGCCTCCGACACACAGGCGGTGAGGTTGACCAGCCGCATCGTCTCGCGCTCGAAGCGGCGCAGGCGGCGCCACTGAATGAGCGAATAGAGGCTCTTGAACCAGGTGCGCGCGGTTCGCAGGTCGGTCAGCGCGGCCCGCTGTTGCAGCACATATTCGGCGTTGTGGTCGTCGAAGACGATTAGCGGGCGGGCTTCAGCGGGCCGCGCTCGCGCGATCAGGTGCAGGTAGCGGGCCAGTTCGATGCCCTCACCCTGGACAATGTCATAACGCTCGCGACGCAGGAGCAGGGCCAGCTGGCGCACGAAGAGCGGCGACCAGAGGCGGTCGGCCATGTCGGGCTGCCGGCTGAACACCATTGTGCGTAGCCGCCGGCCGATCGTGCGCTGCGGCGCGGGCACGGTGACGACCGTGCGCCACGGTTCACCAGGCTGCCCGGCGGTCTGCTGGGGCGACCGTAGCGCGCCCGGATTGCCAAAGGTCAGCAGATCGACGTCATACCGCTCCGCCAGGGACACCAGCAGGTTCCAGTTGCGAATCGCCGCGCCCTGGCGGGAGCGGTTCGGCGGCTGCGGCGTCAAGACGAGCAGGCGCTGGCGGCCGGCGCCGGCCGCCAGCGCGCTCGTTGGCTCGTCACGTTCTTCGAGGGTCATTTGCTCCCTACCAGGCGCAGCAGCGGTGGTCCGAAGAGGAGCGCGCCGATCGCGAGCGCGGCCAGCGCGCTCAACCAGACTGCTCCCGCCGCCAGGTCTTTCGCCGCTTTCGCCAGCGGATGATACTCCGTCGTCACGAGATCAACGACCGCTTCGAGCGCGGTGTTGACGCCTTCGAGCGCCAGCACCAGCGCGATCGTCAGCACAAGAACGGCCCAATCAAGGCGCGACAACCGGAGAAACGCGCCAAGTCCGAGCGCGCCAACGCCAAGCACCGCCTGGACGCGCGCGTTCCGCTGGCGCAGAAAGAGCAAGCGCACACCGGCGGTCGCATAGCGGAACGAGGCGAAGAAGGCTGCTGTCGAATGGGTCACGTCGCCTCCTGACGCTCCGCCGCCCACGCTGCCAGCAGCATGTCCTGGCGCGCCAGCATCCGCGCCCGGTCCTCGGCCGTCGCGTCGTCCCAACCGAGGAGATGCAATACGCCATGCACAACGAGAAAACGCACTTCGTGCGCCGGGGTTGTACTCCATTCGGCGCTCTGCGCCGCCGCGCGCTCGCAGGAGACGTAGATTTCGCCGAGCTCGCGCACCGCCTCGGCGGGCAGGAAGAACTCGCCTTCAAGATTGTCCAGGGGAAAGGTGATGACATCGGTCGGTTCATCGTGCGCGAGGAATTGCCGGTTGAGTTCGTGGATGGCCGCGTCGTCCACCAGCACCACGGTCAACGCGACCGGCGCGGCAACACCCTCCGCCGCCAGGGTATAGGCAACAACCGACTGTAACTCTGCTTCACTGGTCAGGCTCGCGCAGGGCGCTTCCAGGGCGATGGTAATGGACGCGCGGTCAATCATCAGCCTTCAACCGCCTGCGGCGAGCATGTGCGATGCGTCACGAACGCCATTCCTCAACGAGCACGCTATGGCCGCCTCCACACTCCTCCCCTTCGCTCGCGCACGGGAGAGGGTCAGGGGTGAGGGCCGTTAGCCGGCCGGCGCCTGCGTGACTTCTTTCGGCCTGGCCGGCGCTGCCGGCGCTGGCGGATACTCGATGCGCGGGTGGTAAATGCCGTCCAGCACCTGCACGAACGTCTGCTTGATCCGGTCAATATCGCGCAACGTCAGGTCGCACTCGTCAAGTTGCCCGCTCTTGACCCGGTCGTCTATCACCTGATTGATCAAATCTTGCAGCTTGCTACCGGCGCCGCGCCGCACCGCGCCATTCACTTTGCCGTTGCGGCTCGGTTCCTCGGCGAAGTCGAGTTTCCCGGCCTGCGCCGCCGCGCGCACCGCCGCCTCGACCGAGTCGGCCAGCATAATCACTCCGGCCTCTTTGGTCTGCGGCTTCGGCCCAGGATAGCGGAAATCCTCCTCGCGCACCTCGTCGCCCTGTTGCAACGCCTTATTGTAGAAATACCGGATCAGCATCGTGCCATGATGCTGCCGGACAATATCCACGATCGAACTGGGCAGATGCGCTTTCTGCGCCAGGCGCACGCCATCGGTCACATGGTCAATGATGATCTGCGCGCTCTGCTGCGGATCGAGCACGTCATGCACATTGTCACGATTCGCCTGGTTCTCGATGAAGAAGGTCGGGCGCAACGTCTTGCCGATGTCGTGATAAAGCACCGCCACCCGCGTAAAGAGCGGATCGCCGCCAACACGTTCGACCGCGCTCTCGGCCAGATTCGACACGACAATACTGTGGTGATAGGTGCCGGGCGCCTCGCGCGCCAGCTTGTAGAGCAGCGGCTGATTCGGGTGGGCGAGTTCGAGCAATTGCAAATGCGTCGTAATGCCAAAGAGACCACCGAGGAAACTGAACGAACCGAAGGTCAGCACGGCGGTCAGCCCACCATTGAACGAGGCCAGCAACGCAATCTGCGCCAATCCCGGCACATCGAGCGCGTTGTTGATCAGGCGGAAGCAAATGCCGGTTAGCAAGACCGTGATGATGACCGCCACCCCCGACCAGAGGAAAGTCAGGATGCGATCGGCCCGCCAGAGGATGAACGCGCCGACCACCGATGCGGCAAACGCCAGCGTGGCATAGGCCAGTGAACCACCGGGACCGCCCAGCAGCCCGAACGCCACCGCGTCAATAATCGCCACCACCGTCGCCAGTTGCAGATTGAACAGCACCACCGTCAGCATCGCCGACACCGCGATCGGGAAGGCATAAACCCAGGTCGGGTGGCTACTCAACACCAGCCGCGCCAGGACGATCGGCAGGCAGATGGTCAGCCCGAGCAGCATGATCTGCCGCCCGTGCCAGACCAGCCGGGCGAAGCGGTAGAGATACGCCGTCAGCATCGCCACCAGAATCAGTACGAGGCCGAGCGTGCCGGCCAGCACCGACCAGTGAACCTGCGGCTGGAGTAGCCCCAGTTTTTCGAGCTGCTCGCGCTGGTCGCGGGTGACGATGTCGCCGTCGCGAACGATCGTCTGTCCCTCCTGTACCGTCACCTTGACCGGGGGGACCGCCGCCCGCGCGGCGTCGCGCCGCTTCGCGGTTTCGGCGGTATCTTCGACCTGATTCGGCTTGATGTAGTTGCCCGCCAGCGCCGCCGCCAGGTTACGTTCGGTCTGCGCCAGGGTAGGGTCGGCGCGCTGTGGCAAGTCATCCTTGATCTGCGCCAGTTGCTCGATCGTCACCGTGCCGGCCATCGTCTGGTCGAGCAGTTGCTTGGCCGCGTTCGTGACCGCGCCCCAGCGCGGCGCGTCGAGCAGCAAGAGCTGGCGCGCTTCGTCGGTGGTCATATCGGTGATGATGCCCTGAACGGCCTTGACGCGATCGTCGAGCGAGGTGCTGCTGCCACGGATTTCAGCAAGTTTGCGGAGGTCAGAATCGTACTGGTTTTGCTGGGCAGCGACGAGGGTGGTGTTGCGGTTGAAGACGCGGAGCCGGTCGTCATTCGCGGCTTCGTCGCGCTTCTCCTGCGTGCGAACATCGCTGGTATAGGTCATGGTGCGCGGCGCTTTGAAGGTGCGATTCGCGACCGCGCCCACCGGCAAATCCACCTGGCTGACGGTGTTCCAGGGCGCGATCGCCGCGCCCAGCACCAACGCCATCGCCAGGCTGAACAGCAGCAGCCGGATGATCTGCCAGGGCGTATTCCCTTCCGCGTTGATCGGCCGGCGCAACCACGGCATCCGATTGGCGCGCTGCCGCGCCCGCCGCTGCTTGTCGCCGGAACGACCCGGCCCCGCGCCATTGCCACCCTTACCGGGCAGCACCGTCACGATAGGGGGTGGCAAGGGCGCCGAAGACCGTTGTGAGCCAACCACTGGCACAACCCCCACGCTACGTCACCATCTCTGCGGCAATCGCCGGCGGGCCGGTTAACCAGTCGCCAGCAGGCGCCGCGCCGATTCACTGAGCGCGCGGCTCTCCGCGCGGCCTCCGGCCCGCGCAATCAAGGCCGGCATGACCAGTTTCATGTCCTGCGGGCCGCGCGCGCCGGTCTCCGCAATCACCGCCCTGGTCAGGCCATCAATCTCTTCCTGGCTCAGGCCGGCGGGCAGGTATTCGCGCAGAATCGCCAGTTGCTCGCTCTCGCGCTCCACCAGGTCATTGCGGCCACCACGCGCGAACTGCTCGATCGCGTCCTGGCGCTGCTTGACCTGCCGTTGCAGCACCGCCAGTTCTTCCTCGTCACTGAGCGGCCGGTCGCGGTCCGCCGAACGCTCCGCCTCGGCCCCTTCGGGCAGGTCGAGCACCTGCACGCGCGCAATTTGCGCGTTTTTCAGCGCCGCGCGCAAATAACGAATCACATCGCGCCGGGTCGTATCACCCGCCCGCATCGCGACTTTCAGGTCAGCCATCAATCGCTCGTCGTACCTGCCCATGAACGCCTGGTAGCTCCTCGTCACTGCTATCAACCGCGGCAGACGGCCACAGGCACGGCATACCAGCGCCCACACGGCACAACCAGCGCGGCACACACACGTTGCATGTGAGGAGTCTGGGCAGCCAGGCAGCTGGCTGACTCCACGACAACCGAATCCCGGTGGTAGCGCGGTCTGACACAGCGCCGTGTCGGGTCTGTTTTTGCCCCCGCACGCAGCGATGCTCACTAAGGTAGCATCGTCGCTACTGTATACCATCTCCCCACCATAGAGTATAAGATGCCGCCGTAGCAGCGTCAATGGCCCAAACGCCCGCGTTCGTACGCGGCTTTCTCCAATCCATTGCGTGTTTTGGCGGCACAACTGTCCCGATTCGGCGCCATTCGCTTCCTGCCGGCACATTGCTCCCCGCTCTCCTCCTGCCTCCGCCAGCCCCTGTTATACTCGGCAGCGAGCGATCGCGCGCCGTCAGTTGACCAGGCGGCGGTGGGAGTAGTTGCGTGCTTACCCCGCCGCGCCCAACACCAGCAGGGACACATGCCCGAACTCCCCGAAGTCGAAACCGTCCGGCGCGGCCTCGCCGCGCAGATCACCGGCCGCACCTTCACGGGCGTCAGTTTTCTCGAATGGCCACGCACGCTGGCGGCGCCCGCGCCCGACGCTTTCGCCGCGCGCCTGGCCGGCCGCCAGGTGCTCGCAGTGCGCCGCCGCGCGAAGTTCATCGTGCTGGACCTCACTGGCGGCGAACACCTCATCATCCATCTGCGGATGACCGGGCAGGTGCGCGTGCTGCCGGCCGCCGCGCCGCGCGACCGCTTCGAGCGCGTCGCCTTCGCCTTCGCCGACGGTGACGAACTGCGTTTCAGCGATATTCGCCGCTTCGGGCGCATCGCGCTGCACGATGACCAGGAACTGGTCGAACGCTTTCACGACCTCGGTCCCGAACCGCTCGACCCCAGCTGGCAGACGGCTGACTTTTTCGCCGCGCTCATCACCCGCCGCACGCGCCTCAAACCGCTCCTATTGGACCAGACCTTCCTCGCGGGGCTGGGCAATATCTACGCGGACGAGGCGCTCTTCCGCGCCCACCTGCACCCGCTCACCCTGGCCTCGGCCATCACGCCGGAGCAAGCTGCTGCCCTCCACGGCGCGATCCGCGCGGTGCTGACCGAGGCGATCGCCAGCGGCGGCACGACCTTCTCGAACTATCGCGACGCCTTCGGCCAGGCGGGCGACTATTACGAGCGCCGGCGGGTCTACGGCCGCGCCGGCGAGCCGTGCCCGGCGTGCGGCGCGCAGATAACGCGGATCGTCGTGGGTGGCCGGAGCACGCATTTCTGTCCGGTCTGCCAGCCCGCGCCTGCGGCAGCGGGCGGCGAAATCGTCGCGTTCACCCCACGCGAGCGACCGCGCCAGGTGGCCGAACCACGGGAGCACTACGATGAGCGCCCCACACATTGAGCGCGCGGGCGCACCGCCCAGCCGTTCGCAGTTCTATGAGCGCGTCTTCGCCCTCGTCGCGCGTATTCCGTATGGCCGCGTAACGACCTACGGCAGCATCGCCCGCGCCGTCGCCCACCCACGCGCCGCGCGCATGGTCGGCTGGGCGCTCCACAGCAGCCCAAAGGAGCTCGGGCTGCCCTGCCACCGCGTCATCAACCGCAACGGCGAACTGACCGGCCGCTGGCACTGGGGCGACCCTGACCTCATGCGCCTGTTGCTAGAAGAAGAAGGCGTCGAGTTCGACGCCCAGGAGCGCGTAGACCTCCGGCGCTTCGGCTGGTGGCCCGACCGGGAAATTGCGGAAGATGGCGGCCGGAACGTGGAAGAGGAATCGCCATCAGCCTGCCGATCGTCCACTTGATTGGCACGCAAGCGTCACGCGGGCCGTAGATGGGGATGACGCTGCCACAGACAGCGCAGAAGGAGGAAGGAAGCGTGACGACATTACCCGAAGACTTGCTGCTCCTGGCGCTTGACGATCAGTCAGGTACCGTCCCTCTTGAGCAGTCCATGTCGCTGGACTATGGGCTAGCGGGCGCGGTGCTGCTGGAACTGTTACTGGCCGGCAAAGTCAGCCAGCAAGGCGGCAAACTGATCAGTGCCGGCGCAGAACCGACAGGGGATGAGGTACTCGACACGGCCATGCAGAAGATCGGCGCCGCCAAACGGCCCCGCGACCTGAAGCACTGGGTCAGCACCCTCTCCGGCAATCATCTCCGCGACCACATCGTCGCCCGGCTGGTCGCGCAGGGAATCGTACGGCGGGAAGAGCACAAGATTCTCTGGGTCTTCCCCAGCCAGCGTTATCCGACCGCCGATCCGCTCCCCGAACGCGCGCTGCGCGACCAGCTCCGCGCCGCCGTTCTCGATGATGAAGCGCCAACGTCGCGCCTCGCCGCATTGATCGCGCTGGCCGACGCCTGCAAGCTGACCGATACTCTCTTTTCCAAAGCCGAGCGCAAAACCGCCGCTCCCCGGCTGAAAGCGATCGCTCAGGGGCAGGACATGGGCAAAGCGGTGCGCGGCGCCACCGAGGAGATGCAGGCGGCCGTCATCGCCGCCACAATGGCGGCGATTGCCGGGTCAGTCGCGGCATCAACTGCATCCAGCAGCGCCGGCCACTGACCGCCTGACGCCACAGGACAGGAAACGAGAGGGTTATGGCCGATTTTGCTGGACAGGTCGCGATTGTCACCGGGGCGAGCCACGGTGTTGGCCGGGCGGTCGCGCTGGCGTTAGCGCGCGAAGGCGCGGCAGTCGGCCTGATCGCCCGGCGCGAAGCAGGACTGCGCGCCGTCGCTGATGAGATCGCCGCCGCCGGTGGGCAGGCGCTGGCGCTGCCGGCCGATGTCGCCGACGAACAGGCGATTGGCGCGGCGGTGAATCGCGCGGCGGCCGAGCTGGGCGGTCTCGACATCGTCATCGCCAACGCCGGAATCGGCGGCGGCGGCCGGGTGGCAGACTTGACCCTGACCGACTGGAACGCCGTGCTGGCGACCAACCTGACCGGCGTCTTCCTGACTACCCGCGCGGCGCTGCCGCACCTGCACGCGCGCGGGCGCGGCCAGATCATCGCCGTCTCCTCCGGCGCTGGCCGGCAGGGTTACGCCGGCATGGCCGCCTACTGCGCGTCGAAGTTCGGCTTGCAGGGCTACATGGAGGCGTTAGCGGCGGAGGTGAAGGCCGACAACATTCGCTGCGGCATCCTGATGCCGGGCAGCATCCGCACCGACTTCGGCGGCCGTTCCGCCGCGACCAAGAGCGCCGATGGCCGTGGCTATCTGCTCCCCGAGGATGTCGCGGCCTCCATCCTCCACCAGCTCCGCCAGCCGCCGCACGCCTGGGCGCAACTGATTCAGCTGTGGCCGTTCTCCTGATAAGGTCGTAGACAGGCAGGTGGGCAGTAGGTTTGGGTCAGCGCGGCGGCTGGCTGTGAGGGCGGTGGCGCTGAGGAGTTGCGCCGAATGAATTCGGCGCGAAGGGCGGCTGCTCCGCCACGAAGTCCCTGCGGGACTGCGGCTGGCTCGCCTATCGGCTGGTGATCAGCCCCGGCCTCATCATAAACCCAGTCCCCGCGCACGGGGACTTTGTGGCCGCAGCCCCTAGCCCCCGATTGCAATCCGGGATGGCCCGCAGCGGCACTGCGCCAGCCGCCAGGCACCGCGCTGGCCGCAACTCACTACTCGACTGCCCGGCTTGAATCGCCGCCCGGCGCTGCGCTATGCTGAGCCGGGGCACTGACTGGCCCTATACTCGCCCGGTTGTGTGTGTCGAGCAAGGCTGCTCGCGCTGCTGGCCGCGCCGCGCAGGAGCCTGCTTCATGAACGCCCGGCACGCCCTCTCTCGCGTCTTCCGTCTCCTCAGCACGC
>DASUBC010000270.1:0-4466 GCA_035763465.1 Thermomicrobiales bacterium | reverse complement strand
AGGCCGGCCCGCAGGTAGACTGACTCAGCCCGCACTAATGCGCCAGAAGACGAGGTCGTCGCGATCCGGCTCGAAACCGGCCCGCCGGTGCAAGGCCCACGCGGCGGCCTCGTCCGGCGTCACGCGCGCCAGGATGCCCTTCACCTGCCGCGTCTCGGCCCAGGCTCCAAGCGCGTGATAGAGCGCCGTGGCCACGCCGCGCCGCCGGTAGTCAGGGTGAATAACCAGCGCTTCAACCCAGAGCGTCAACGGCCGGACGCCATCGTAGGCGATTGGCTGGTCCAGCAGATAGCCGATAAGCGTCCCTTCCATGAGCGCCACAAACGAGCAACCCGCGTCAAGGCAGTCAGCGACCACGCTGGCGGGCGCAAGTTGAGCAGCGTCCTGATCCGAGGCGCCAAGCACAACAATCGCCTCGCGATCGCCGGGCACGGCGGGCCTGATGAGCAGGGTTCCGAGGCTAGTCGGGGTGCTGGTATCCGCTGATCGGTCGTCCATCGTGTGCATTCGCCGGTATTACTGGAAAGTGTGCGCCGCACAATGGTGGAGAATCTCGCAGGGAAAATGCGCCAGGTGGAGCGGGAGACGGGATTCGAACCCGCGGCCCTCTGCTTGGAAGGCAGATGCGCTACCGCTGCGCCACTCCCGCAGGATTGCTGGTTGTCGGGTGGTCGGGGCGACTGGATTTGAACCAGCGACCTCAGCGTCCCAAACGCCGCGCGCTACCACTGCGCTACGCCCCGTCGCGACAACAGCAGGCGCTAGTATACTTGTCGCGCGCTATGGCCGTCAAACCTGCTCTGGCAGGCTAAACGAAGTAGCCGACCACCTACGGGTGGACGACATATCCCTAATGGTCATCGCCAGACGCGGCTCATTGCCCGATGACGAACAGCGCGCGCTGGGCGAGATCGAAGGGCAGGCCGGGCAGGACGCCGAAGAAGAGCGTCAGCACGACGCACACGGTCAGCACGACCGAGACGGGCGCGGCGGTGCGTGTAACCGCGCCATCAGCCTGTTCCTGCGGGTCGCGCGTGTACATCAGCACGATGACGCGCAGGTAAAAGGCGAGCGCGATCACGCTGGTGATGACGCCGATCAGCGCCAGCGGCCAGTACCCGGCGCTCACGGCGGCGCGGAAGACGGCCATCTTGCCGATGAAGCCGGAGGTTGGCGGGATGCCCGCCAGCGAGAGCATGAAGACCGCCAGCGCGCCCGCGAGCCAGGGATTCGTGCGCGCCAGGCCGGCGTAATCGCGATTCAGGTCGAGTCGCTCGCCACTGCGCTGGGCCAGGGCGATGACGACGGCGAACGCGCCTAAATTCATCACCGTGTAGGCCAGCAGGTAGTAGAGGATGCTGCTGACCGCCGCGTCGCTGACGTCCTGGCGCACGCTCTCCGCCGCCACGACCGCCACGAGTACGTAGCCGGCCTGGCCGATACTGGAATAGGCGAGCATCCGCTTAATGTCGCGCTGCATGACCGCCGCCACGTTGCCGACGATCATCGTCACGATGGCAAGACCCCAGAGCGGGGTGATCCAGCCATCGCGCAGGGCCGGCATGGCGCCGATGATCGTGCGGACCAGCGCGGCGAAGACCGCGACCTTCGTGGCGACCGACATGAACGCGGTGACGCTGGTCGGCGCGCCGCAGTAGACGTCAGGCGTCCACATGTGGAACGGCACGAACGCGAGTTTGAAGCCGAAGCCGACCAGTATCAGCCCGACGCCGGCCAGCAGCAGCGGGTTCGTGCGGACGTTGTCGTCGCCGAGCGCCTGGGCGATCGCGGTGAAGTTGGTCGAGCCTGTCGCGCCGTAAATCAGCGCCGTGCCGTAGACCAGGAAGGCGAGCGAGAAGGAACCGAGCAGGAAATATTTGAGGGCCGACTCCTCCGACCGCTGATTGCCGCGCGCAAAGCCCGACAGGATGTACAGTCCGATCGAGAGGATTTCCAGACTGATGAAGATCATCACCAGATCGTTGGAGATCGCCATCGCCAGCATCCCCGCCGCCGTGAAGAGCAGCAGCGGATAGTACTCGCCGTAATTCATCTCTTGCTGGCGCAGGTAATCAATCGAGAGCAGGATCGTCAGCGCGACCGCGCCGAGCACGACCGCGCTGAAGAAAATGCCGAAGCGGTCTACGTGCACCATGTCGGCATAGGCGAAGCGTCCATCGTTCCAGAGCGGCAGGCAGGCGACGAACGCGAGCACTGTGACGACGAGCGAGACATAGGCTAGCACCGCGCGCTGGGCGGGCGCGACGACGAGATCGAGCATCAGCACGATCGCCGCGCCGGCGATCAGCACGATGAGTGGGGCGATTGCCCCCAGGTCTACCGGTGGGGCGCTGATGTCCACAGCCCACTCCTCAATTCAGTCAGGTCCGGCTCACAGGCCGGCGCGGCGGTCGCGTTGACAAGGCCGTAGTCGGCGCGCGGCGCGCAGGCGGTGATCGCCTGGCGCGCGGCGGTGACGTGGTTCAGCGTCTGGATTACCGTGCCTTCGGTCCGGCGCAGGAAGGGGCTGGGATACACGCCTATCCAGACAATCAGCACGAGTAATGGCGTCAGCGCGGCAAGCTCGCGCAACGAGAGGTCACCGCTGACGCGCGCGGCGCTGTCGCTGTCGTCGTCCGCCGTCGCGTGTTCCGCGCCGAACATTGAGCCGTGGAAGAGACGCAGCATGTAGATCGCCGCCAGCAGGACGCCGATGGCGCCGATGATCGCCAGCACGCGCTCGGTGCGGAACGCGCCCAGCAGAATGAGGAACTCGCCGACAAACCCGTTCAGCCCCGGCAGCCCGAGCGATGAGAAGGCGGCCAGGATGAACACGCCGGTGAGCACCGGCCAGCGCCGGGCGAGACCGCCGATCTTCGTCAGATTGCGGGTGCCGGTGCGCGCGGCGATCATCGCGGCGATCAGGAAGAGCGCGCCGCTGCTGACGCCGTGATTGACCATTTGCAACAGGCTGCCCTGCGCCGCGCGCGTGTCGAGCGCGAAGATGCCGAGGCCGATGAAGCCGAGATGCGCCATGCTGGAGAAGGCGAGCAGGCGCACCATGTCGTGCTGCGCGGCCGCGACGAGACCGCCGTAGATGATGCCGATCGTCGCCAGGATCGCCAGGTAAGGCATCAGGTCGGCGGCGGCCTGCGGAAAGAGCGGAATCGCGAAGCGGAAGAATGAATACGCGCCGACCTTCACCAGCATCGTCGCCAGCACGAGCACGGTGGCGGGCGACTGCGTGTAGGCGTCGGCGAGCCAGGAATGGAACGGGAAGAGCGGCAACTTGATCGCGAAGGCCAGCGCGAACGCCAGGAAGAGGACGCGCTGCTCCGTCACCGAGAAGGGCGTGCCGATCAGGTCGGCGATGCCAAATGACGGCGCGGCGCCGGAGACTTTCGCGCCGTGGACGAACGAGACATAGAGAATCGCCAGCAGCATCAGCAGGCTGCCGACGCTGGTGAAGATGAAAAACTTCAATGCCGCGTAGCCGCGCCGGGGTCCGCCGAACGTGCTGATCAGCAGGTAGAGCGGCACCAGCATCGCTTCCCAGAAGACGAAGAAGACGATCAGGTCGAGCGCCGACAGCGCGCCGATGACCGTGCCCTCCAGGAGCAAGAGCAGCGCGACGTAGAGACGTGGGCGGTCACCCATCTGGTTCCACGACGCCAGGATCGCCGAGGGCGTCAGCACTGCCGTGAGGACGACCAGGAGGACGTTCAGGCCGTCGAGTCCAAGGTGGTAGCGAATTCCCAGCGCGGGAATCCAGTTGAGGTTTTCTTCGTAGCGCAAGCCGGTTTCGCCGGGCGCGAAGGCGACGATGGCGATGATCGCCAGAACGAGCGTCACCAGCGCCGCGATCAGCGCCAGCGGGCGCGCGACGCTGCCATCTGCCCGGTCGCCAGGCAGTAGCAGGCAGACGATCGCCACTACGATCGGCAAGAAGATCAGGATTGATAGGACCGGCGCCCCGTTCATGTCCGGCACCTCGCGCCCGGCGATCTCGTACCCACGTCCGCTCCCCTCACATGCCCCCGAACAGCATATAGGCGACGATCAGCACCGCGCCGCCGAGAATCATCAAGGCGTAGTTGCGTACATAGCCGGTCTGGACGTCGCGCAAAGCCAGGCTCGCCTCGCGCACCAGCCCGCCCACACCGTTCACCAGCCGTTCCAGCCCCCGGTCGAAGCCGTCGCTGAGCCACCGTCCCAGCTGGCGCGACGGCTGCACGAAGGCCGTGTGGTAAACCTCGTCCACGTAGTAGCGATTCAGCAGCGCGCGGCGCAGGCCGGCGAAACGCTCCGCGTACTCCGCCGCGAGCGCGGGCCGCGCGACGTAAAAGACGTAGGCCAGCCAGATGCCGATGGCGCCGAGGATAGCCGCCACAATCGCGACGATCCAGTAGCGCGCGCCGCTGGCTTCCGGCACCGGCGAGGCGTACTGCGCGGGATAGGCGAAGACT
>DASUBC010000269.1:0-8557 GCA_035763465.1 Thermomicrobiales bacterium | reverse complement strand
CGCCGGGTGAATCATCGTCCCCGACGCTGGGGACATTCGAAGTATGGGATAGAGCGATTACTGCGCGGTTTCTTCGATGCGCTCAGCGTCTTTTTTCTAACCCGCTATCCCGAGCGCCCACTGCATCTCTTCGGGCTGATGGGGCTGTTCTGCGCGGTCAGTGGTGGAGTCATTTGCGCCTGGCTCTCGCTCGAATGGCTACTGGGAGAAACGAAATTGAGTCAGCGGCCCCTGCTCTTGCTTGGAGTGTTATTGGTAATTCTCAGTGCACAATTCATCTCGATTGGCCTGCTTGGTGACCTGATTGTTAGCCGCAGTGGTATTGGCCGGCAGCCGGTGGAGCGCAACCTGCGCCAGGTTGTCCGTCATGCAAGTGATGGTCGGTCATGAAGGCGCCGCTCGATCCGGCTATGCCGCCAGCGAGCCGGCATAGCCGCCCAGATCGTCGGGAATGGGGCTTGCCGCTTGTCTTTCTTGTGGCCTGTGCGGTTGCGCTTATTGGCCTGAACCGCACGATCGAGTTGCGGCAGTTTTGGCTCCGGATCTGGGAGATCAATGTCCCACTGGTCTGTCTTGCCTGCGGTTTGTACCTGGTCAGTCTGGTATTGCTCTGCCAACGCTGGCATCTTCTGGTCGCTGCCCTGAAGCCCACTGCCAGGCGACGCAGTTCATATACAGCCTTGACGACCTCGCTGATGGTCAACTACGCTAGTCCCGGTAGCCTCGGTGTTCCCGCACGGGCGTTACTCACAAATCGCCAGGAGCAAGTGCCTTTCGCTGGCCTCGTGCCGCTAGCACTCTTTGAAGCGCTCCTCGATATTGCAGTGCTGGCGGGTTACTCAGTATTCGCCTGTGTGCTGGCTGGTCCGGCGGTCCTCTCGCAACTTATCACTGAACTTGCTTCTCGCATCACATTCCCGAGCGGACTGATCTGGTTCAGCGTAGGTGGTGTTGCCCTCATCATACTGGCATTGTTCATACTCGCGGTCTGGTGGCTGCGTAGGCGGCACTGGCGGCGACTCCAAACTGCGAAGGCTGCGGTCGCGCTGGTACGTCAGCGGTCCGCGCTCATATGGCAGATCACCGGGCTTACTCTTGCATTCTGGGCAGCACAGATTGGAATCATGGGTGTATTGGTGCGATCCGTCGAAGTTCATGGTGTGTGGCAGGTGCTGCCCGCCTTTACGACGATACCGTTGCTCATCGGCATGATTGTGCCGGTGCCTGGTGGGGCTGGTGTGCGGGAAGCGCTACTTGTCGTCATGGCAGGCTCCCTGGGCATCTCTTTGGCCGGTGCGTTAGTAGTTGCATTACTGTACCGGTTGTTGCTATTTGTCGCTGATCCACTACTCTTTGTCTGCATACGGCTATTCGGCAGACCTCCACGTACTGGACCAGCGATACGGGATGACAGTTGGCGATGCTTCTGATCGCCTTGTGAAAGGTTGGCTATTCTGACTACGTATCCGAGTAGCAATTATCGGAAACACACCAGCGGCAATCCGCTCCAGCAAGCGTTGATTGGACGGTTTCATAAGCGGCTCAGGCTCCTTATTGCCGGGCTAGATATACAGACAGTGTTGGACGCAGGCTGCGGTGAAGGCTTTGTACTCCGCTTCCTGCGCGCCAGTCAGCCACAACTGCGCCTGATCGGCATAGATCTTGATGCTAATGCGGCGGCGCTGGCGCGGAGGGTTGCTGGCGATGTGCCAGTAGGAGTTGGCGACCTCTATCACTTGCCGTTTCGCGACAATGCCTTCGATCTTGTACTTTCGACAGAGGTATTAGAGCATGTGGACGAGCCAGCGCAAGCGCTCCGCGAGCTGGCTCGCGTCTCGGCTCGTTACTGTTTGTTCACGGTACCCTGGGAACCGATGTTCAAAGCGGCGAACTTTATGCGCGGCAGGAACCTTGCAAGTTGGGGGAACGATCCAGGTCATATACAAGCTTGGAGTATGCATGCCTTTGCCCACCTAGTTCGCCAGCAACTTACTATCCGATATGCTGGCACCTCCTTCCCCTGGACGATTGTGCTTGCTGAAAAAACGTAAAGCATTGGCCAGTTTACACTAGCCAGGCGCGGCCGGCGGCATAATCGCGCAAGAAGTCTTCCTGCGCGGCGCTGCCGACCGCGCCTGGGCAGGCGGCGCGCACTTCGGCGAGCGCCGCGCCAGCGCTGAGGCCGCCACGAATCAGATAGGCGCCCAGAACGGCGCCGGTGCGCCCCTGACCCATCAGGCAATGAACGGCGATGGCCCGGCCGGCGGCGCGCTGCTGGTCAATGAAGGCGAGCGCGCGTTCGAGTTCACCCAGCGTGGGCGCGTGCAAATCGGGAATCGGCACATGCATGATGAGCAGACCGGACTGGTCCGTCACGTCACCCTGGAGTGATTCCTCGGTGAGTGAGAGCAGCGCACCGATACCGTGCGCTTTGAGCCAGCTGAGGTCGGCGGCGAGCGGATCGGGCGCAGGCGCCGCGCCGTTATGCGCGCGATGGCGCTGCCCTGGCCGGCCGCAACCAGCCAGCACGCCTTCAATCAACCAGTAGAAACTCTGCATCAGCACCCACCTGGATTGTTCCGATCGCCGCCATTGTCAACCAGCATAGGGCGGCGCGCGGCTCCGGCCATCGGCAAGGCGGGCGGTTCACTACCTACCCATTCGGAGAGGTTGGCGCGCTCACACCAATCGCGCCACTCAGCGCACCTACCACCGTATCTGGAAAGTGAACAGAATATGAGTAGTTTTCGGTCTGGCCTCCCATCTCCAGGCAGCACATACTGCGTCTACGACCCGGCGTCAGCATAGGCATCACCAGTGGAGGGAGACATCATGGCGGCGGAAGCGAACAAGGAGATCATCCGGCGGTATTTCCACGACATTGCTGACAACATCAACCCGGCGGCAATCGAGGAGCTGATTGACACAACTTATGTCGGGCACTTTTCGGGCGCGCCTGGGCCACTGGATCGCGCGGGGGCAGCGCAATTCGTGGGCATATTTCATGCCGCCTTCCCTGGTGTCACTCACACGATTCATGATTTGATCGCCGAGGGGGATACGGTGGCGGCCCGTCTCACCGTGCGCGGCGCCCACCAGCATGACTTCATGGGTCTTCCGCCGTCTGGCCGAACTTTCGACATTGGGTCAATCAACGTCTTCCACCTGCGCGACGGCAAGATCGTGGAGCAGCACGTCATCTTCGACAACCTGGGAATGATGCAGCAGATCGGGGCACTACCAGCTCCCAATCAAGCACCAGTTTAACCAGACCCGTAACCGCAGCATTCTGACCAACATTGAGTACGCCGCCGCCTCTTGTGGTCCGGCGCGGAACCCGTTATACTGCTCTGCACACACTAAGGAATACACACGCGAGATCACGCCAGTGTGGTCGCGTACGGTGAGTATTCGCTTGCGGAGCAGATCGTGGCTGGCGAAGCATCTGCCACTATCTTAATTGTGGACGACGAAACGGCCATTCTCGAATTCGTCGGAGAGGCGCTGTGCGAGGAAGGGTACAGCGTGGTGCTGGCGACTACGCTGGCCGAGGCGCTGGCGGCACTGGCGGCGCACCGCGTCGATCTCGTGCTGGCTGACTCGCTGCTGCCACCACCGCTGGCCTATACCGACCAGCAGTGGGATGCGCTGCGCCAGATTCTGCGCCATGCCGGCCTGGCGCCGGTCATAATCTTTACCGCGTATCAACCAGCATTTTTCGCGGATTACCGCAAGTATGGCTTCCACGAACTACTGCTGAAGCCGTTCGATCTCGAACAGCTCCTCACGCGCGTGCGCGCCTACCTGACCGGCGTGTACACGGAGCCAGCCACCACGGCGCTGCCGGCGCCAAATCTAGGCTAACTGGCCGGCAGCCGCTCTCATCATTCTCTTATCCTTCTTCATCGAGCCTTCAGCGAATATTAATCCGCGTCACAGGTCGGCGGCGTAGCCTGAGCTTGTGTTCGACCGCCAGCCGCCATGCTGGCGGGCGCGCACGACGATGAGGTCAGGATAATGCTGTCGCCGCCAGTTCGCTCTCCGCCCCCGCGCTCAGGCCGCGCCATTGTTGCCCCGCAATCGGACAATGAAGGAGGTTCGCGCTATGTTGCGCCTCGTCCGTCTCGCGATTGGTGTCCCATTTGTTGCCCTGCTCCTGACGCTGCTGCCTGGCACGGCGGGCGCGTCGGGGATGACGTTGAGCATTGACGCCAGCCACGACGCTACCGCCGCCGGCGGCTTCACGCCGGGTGAGCCGGTGATGATCTGGTATACCCAGCCAAACGGCGAAGCGGCCGGGTACGTGGACCGCACCGACGCGCTCGCCGATGGCTCGTTGAACTGGACGATTGACGCCACCGACTGGGCCACGATCCCCGCCGACGCGACGCTGCTCGTCGCGCACGGCCAGGAGAGCGGCGTCGAGGCGTACTATCAGTTCCCCACCAGCACTCAGCCTGCGCCGGCTCCCGTGCCCGCGCCGCCGGCGACCATGTCGCACACCCTCGCTATCAATACCGCCACGCTCCAGGCGACCGCCGATCCGGTCTTTACGCCGGGTGAGCCGGTGATGCTGTGGTATACCCTGCCGAATGATCAGCCGGCGGTCTACTTCGAGCGGACCGATGCGCTGACCGATGGTTCGCTGAACTGGACCATTGACGCGGCAGACTGGACGAGCATCCCAACAGACGCCGTCGTCCTGGTCGCGCATGGCCAGCAGAGCGGCGTCGAGGTGTACTACCAGTTCGCGCACTGAATGTCTCCTGTGTAATCTGAACGAACACAGCCTATCATCCTTCTGTTTCGGTGGGGCAGCGCCAGGTGGCGTGCCCCACCAGCGTTGTTGTGCGCTAGAATGGGCAGCGCGGTGCCCCGGTGGGGCAAGAAGAAGATGAGAGCGAGGGAGCGCGCGACGAGCATGGAAATTCGGGGGGCATTCATCTCGGCCATCGTGCCGCCCACAACGGCGACGGCGACGGCCTGGTGGTTTGGCTTTGTGCGTGACCAGCTGGTCGTGCTCGACGCGACCGAAGGCGTCAGGCTGCCGGCGGGACCAGACCTGGCGGCGCTGGGGCTGGCAGCGAAGTCGCGACATTATCTGGGCGTGCTTGACGGCTGCGACTGTTACGCGCTCGACCTGGACGACGCTACACCGCTGCCAACGGGCTATACGCCGCAGGGGCTGCGTGGGCTATACAGCCGGCTGCCGGAGGACCTGTTCTTGCTCGCCGGCCGCGCGGTGCAAATTGTCGAGTGGGACCGCACCCATCGCTTTTGTGGCCGCTGCGGCACGCCCACTGAGCCGCTGCCGGGTGAGCGCGCGAAGCAATGCCCGGCGTGCGGGCTGGCCTGTTATCCGCGCCTGGCGCCGGCGGTCATTGTGCGCGTGACGCGCGGTGAGGAAATTCTGTTGGCGCGCAATAATCGCTTCCCGCAGGCGTTCTTCAGTGTGATTGCGGGCTTTGTCGAACCGGGCGAAAGCCTGGAGATGACCGTCCGGCGCGAATTGCGCGAAGAGGTCGCGATCGAGGTGACGAACCTGCGGTACTTCGCCAGCCAGTCGTGGCCCTTCCCGCACTCGCTGATGCTCGGCTTCACCGCCGACTATGCCGGTGGCGAGGTCAGTGTGGACGGCGAGGAACTGGCCGAAGCCGGCTGGTTCACCCGCGACGCCCTGCCGAATATCCCCGGCAAACCCAGCATCGCCCGCGCCCTGATTGACGACTTTCTCGAACGCGGAACGCGGAATTAAGGTGGATGAGCGCGGCGGCAGTCAACGAGCACAGTGCCGACAAGAGTTAATTCCGCGTTCCGCGTTCAACTGTGGCGGGGTTTATGCGGGGACGGCCAGGGGGATGCCGCGCTGATTGAGGAGCATCCCGGAGCCAGGCTGGAGGTCTGCGATGAACGAACAGCCAACTGGGCGCCATGACACCGTGACGGCGGCAAACGCGCACAATGCCGAGCTCGCGCGCGAAATTCTTGCCAAGAAGCGCGCGCAGGACCAAAAACGTCACGGTGAGCCACCCCTGACCGACGATACCCACCATGTAGCCGAGCCAAATCCCAGTGTGCAAGAGCCGATTGGCAATCGCGGCAGCACTGGCGGAGAGCGCAACATGGGTGGCGGGCGCTCGTAATACCGGTCGCGTCAACGCTCCTACGGACACGAAACCAGACGCGTGGTGGGTCTCAGTGGCCCACCACGCATCGTTTATACTTGGCCGCGCTGTGGCGCATACGACGCGTGGCAGCCTGGCGATGGGGATGACGCTGGCCGATCGGTACGTTGTGGACTTGGGGGGAGTGGTAGAACAGGTGGTGTCGCAGGCAGACTTCAAGCAAGGGAAGGGGTTCGAAGATGGCCGTTCACTACGTGGAGATCGTCAGTAATGACGTTGACAGCCTGACGGGGCTGTACCAGCGCCTGCACGGTCTCACCTTTGGTCCCCCAGATCCCGATCTTGGGCAGGCCCGGGTTGCGACGCAAGCAGACGGCACGCTGGTCGGCATCCGGCAGCCGCTAGCGGCGCATGAGCAGCCGATTATGCGGACGTACCTCGCGGTCGAAGACATCCACCATGCTGTACAGCAGGCCGAGGACGCCGGCGCGATCATTGCCTATCCCCCAACCCGGCAGGGGCAGCGGGGCGCCTTTGCCATCGTGATCCACGGCGGCGCGGAACACGGACTCTGGCAACGCTAGCCCGCCGCCTTTGACCGGCCTCGCGGAAGAGGTCAGCGAACTGCCGAGCAGAGGTCTCCGGCGGACCGGGCGCAGGTGGGGAAGCTTGCTCATGTCAACAAACTGCCACTATTCGGGACGACAGTAATGCGAGAATGTGCCCTCTTCGGGAGGACGCTGGCGGCAACCGGCCTCCTGCTGGCGCTATTGGCGCTACTGGCCGCCTGCGGCACGCTCGCGACGCCGACAAGTGCCGTGGCGGTACGACCAACCTTCACCTGGGCGACCGTGACGGCGCCGGCCGCACCGGCGATCGCGACCACCGCCGCCACGCATGGTCAACCAACCCGCGCGGTCACGGCCACGCGCGCCCGCCCGACCGCGACCGCCGCCGGCAAGGGCGCGACCATCGCATTCGCCCAGTTGCCGCCGGAGGCCCAGGCGACGATCCGGCTGATTGACAAGGGCGGTCCGTTCCCCTACCGCCAGGACGGCACGGTTTTCGGCAACCGCGAGGGGTTGCTGCCGCCGGAGCCGGATGGGTATTACCACGAATACACCGTGGACACCCCCGGTTCGGCTGATCGCGGCGCACGGCGCGTTATCGGCGGTCGCGACGGCACGCTCTACTATACGGATGACCATTACGCGTCGTTCAAGAAGGTTGTGCGTTGATGGCAACTCTCCAGGCGCTGCTGACCGACCCGGCCGCCGCCGGCGTCTACCGCCTCGCCGCCGGCCACTCGCTCTCGGCCTTGCGCCAGGAGATTGCGCGGTCGGACGCGCGCCTGTTCACCATCAACGGGGCGGCCATCGCCGATAAGCCGTCGTTCCTCCACGCCAGCGCGCGGGCGCTGCATTTTCCGCGCTACTTCGGCCGTAACTGGGATGCTTTCGCAGACTGTCTCCGGGACCTCGCCTGGGCACCCGCGCCGGCCTACGTCGTCCTGTACCACGATGTCGCGCCATTCGCGCGGCAGGCGCCGGCCGACTGGGCCGTGGCGCTGGACATTTTTGGCGCCGCCGCGCGCTTCTGGCGCGACGCCGGCGCCCCGTTCGCCGTCCTGCTGACGGGCGCAGACGAGATTCCGCAAGCAGTGCCGTTGTTGGACGGCAAGTAGGTTACAGGTTGCAGGTTCACAAGTTGCAGGTTTCTCTGGCAAACTCTGCGCTGGTATGTAAGAACCTGCAACCTGCCAACCTGTAACTTGCAACCCACAACCGAGGGAGCCTACCCAATGAGCAGTGCCTACGACGCGATCGTGCTGGGCTTGGGCGCGATGGGGAGCGCGACGGCGTATCACCTGGCGCGGCGAGGGACGCGGGTGCTGGGGCTGGACGCCTACCCGCGCGGTCATACACAGGGGTCGTCGCACGGCCGCAGCCGAATCATTCGCGAGGCGTACTTCGAGGCGCCGGAGTATGTGCCGCTGGTGCAGCGCGCGTATCACCTCTGGCGCGAGCTGGAGGCAGAGTGCGGCCAGGCGCTGCTGACACTGACGGGCGGCCTCAACCTCGGCGCGCCGGAGAGTGAGCTCGTCACCGGCGCGCTCGCCAGCGCCCGGCAGCACCAGTTGCCGTACGAGTACCTAAACGCTGCGGAAATCACCGCGCGCTTTCCTGGTTTTCGGCCACCGGAGGACGCGGTCGCGGTCTACGAGCCGAACGCCGGCATCCTCGCGCCCGAGGCGTGTGTCGGCGCACACCTCGACCTGGCCATGCGCCACGGCGCCGTCCTCCAGTTCAACGAGCCGGTGCGGCACTGGTCAGCGGACGGAGCGGGGGTGCGCGTGGACACGGCGCAGGGCACGTACCAGGCCGCGCGGCTGGTGATCGCCGCCGGTCCGTGGAGCGCCGCCGTGCTGGCCG
>DASUBC010000268.1:0-3366 GCA_035763465.1 Thermomicrobiales bacterium | reverse complement strand
GTGACCTTCACGGTGCTGCCGGAAGGGACGCCGGCGGCGGCGCGGGCGGAGGACGCGCTGGCCGCCGTCTACGCCGCCAACGACCTCGCCGCCGTGGACTTCGCGGCGGCGATTGACGCGGCGGTGCTCGGCGACGGCGCGTTCAAAGTCGTATGGGACGAGGTGGAGCGGCGGCCGGTCGTCACGGCGGTGGACGTGCAGGGGCTGGCGGCCTGGTGGCAGGCCGACGACCCGCGCCGGGTGACGCGCGTGGTGCAGCGCACCAGCGTGCCGGCGGAGGAGGCGCGCTCGCGCTACGGCGTGCGCGCCGACGGCGGGCCGGTCGCGGTGGTGGAGGACTGGCGGCCGGAACGGTTTACCCTCACGGTCGGCGGGGTGACGCGGCGCGCTGGGCCGAATCCTTTTGGCTGGCTGCCGTACGTTATCTTCGCCAACGCGCCGCGCCCGCAGGAATTCTGGGGCGAGAGCGACCTGGCCGACCTGCTCGACGTGCAGCGCGAACTGAACCGCCGCCTCAGCGTCGTCGCGGGTATCCTGGAACTGTCGGGCAACCCGATCGCCGTGCTCGAAAACGTCGAAGCGGCGGACGGCATCCAGGTCGGCCCCGGCGCGCTGTGGGAACTGCCGGAGGGCGCGCGGGCCTACCTGCTCGACCTCCTCGGTGGGGGCGGTGTGGGGCTGCACATGCAGTACATTGACTTGCTCTACCGCGTGCTGCACGACCTGGCGGAGACGCCGCGCACGGCGTTTGGCGACTCCGGCCGCGAACTGTCGGGCGCCGCGCTGGAAGTCGAAATCCAGCCGCTCGTCCAGAAAGTGAAGCGCAAGCGCCGCGCGTGGGATAGCGTCTTCGCCCGGCGCAATGCCCTCATCCTCGACCTGTTGGAGCGGTTCGGCGGCCTCGACCTCGGCGGCGCGCGGCGCACCCGCACCGTCTGGCCGCCCATCCTGCCCGCCGATTGGGACGCGACCGTCCGCAATGAGGTGCAACTGGTGGCGAACGGCCTGCGCGCCCGCCGCACCGCCCTCGCCCACCTCGGCGTGGATGACCCGGAGCGGGAGTTAGCGTTGATTGAGTCGGGCAGTCGGGCAGTCGGGCAGTCGGGCAGTGGCGTGGAATGAGCACAGTGCCAGCAGGTAAGCACGGTGCTGACCAAAACCCACTGCCCGACCGCCGGGTACCCTCTGGGTGCGCCCGACTGCCCGACTCGCGAACGGAGTGAGCGCCCATGCCTACGCTTGCTGACGTACGCGCCCGGTTGCGGCGCGTGCTGGAAGATACCGATCCGGTCGCGCCGCTGTGGGGCGACGCGGAACTGAATGACGACCTGGCGCAGATGGTGCGCGAGTACGCGGCGCGCTGGCCGCACGAGGCGACCGTCATCATCGCGCCGGTGGCGGGGCAGACCGATTACTCGCTGCCGGACGGCCTGCGCCGCGTGGTGCTGGTGGAGTGCCCGCCCGGTCAGCCCGTGCCCCGCCGGCCCGCGAAAGCCAGCCATGAGCCGGGTGCGGCGCAGACCTGGGCGGTCTTCGGCGGCATGTTGCGCCTGGGGCTGCCGCCGGCGGGCGACATCAGCGTCTGGTATCTCGGCTTATACCCCTTTCCGGCCACCGACACCGACGACTTTGGCGTGCCTGATGACGGCCTGGACCTGATCATCTACGGCGCGGCGCTGCTGGCCCTCAACCGGCGCGAAGTCGCCGCCGCCAAGCGCCGGGGCGCGAACAGCGTCACGCTGGCGCTGGAGAGCCTGCGCCGCCAGTACGTCGCCGCCCTGCAAGCGCGGCGGCAAGCGCGCGGCACGGTGCTGTAGTGACGAGTGACGAGTGCGCGGTGGCCTAGCGGGCGGTGGCCCCGGATTTCAATCCGGGCCTGGGCACGGCAGAGCCGCGAACGAAGTCCGCTGTGCGGACTGTATTCAGGATAGGCTGGCGGCACTCCAGATGCCGGCAGATCACAATCCGCTGGCGGATTTCGTCCAGGCGCAGCCTGCCCAGGCCCGGATTTCAATCCGGGGCCACCGCCCGCTAGGCCACCGCGCACTCGTTACTCAAGCGACCGGAGGGAGCGATGCCCGAAGCATACGACATCAGTCTGAATGGGCAGGGGTACATGGTCGCGCCGGGGTCGTACCGGCGCGGGCTGGACGCGACCGGGCCGGTGGGCGGCGCGCCCGCGCGGCAGGTGCAGCGCGCGTGGGGCGGTGGGGCGCTCCAGGCGTTGCAGGCGGATGGCGACCGCTGCTGGACCAGCGTGGGGTTGCTGCCGCTGCCGGGCGGCGGGGCGGTGGGACCGGGACCGCGCGAGATAAGCGTGACCATCGCGGGGCTGGCGGCGACGGCGGCGCGCTACGGCGTCATCTGCGGCGGGCGGCCCTACGTCGCGGTGGGCACGGCGCTGTGGCAAATTGACCAGGCGGGCGCGGGCGTCAATCCGGGCAATCTCGGCGGCGCGACGCAACTCGGCGCGGCGGTGACGGGCGGCGCGACCGGGCTGGCGACCGACGGCGTGGACCGGCTCTTCGTCAGTCGCGCCGGTGGGCCGTACTGGGTCTGGACGGTCGGCGGCGGCTCGTTCGATACCACGCCGACGCTCGTCTTCAACGGTGTCGCCTACTTCGACGGCGCGCTGTGGGGGCTGGGCAGCCCGGTCGAACCGTCGCGGCTGCTGCGCGCCACCAGTCCCACGGCGGTAGACCCGGCCGGTTGGACGCTCGACAGCCCGCCGCGCGCGGCAGCGGTGGCGAGCGATGGCCTCTACGTCGGCACGGCGGGCGCGCTCTGGCGTGTGCGGGCCAGTAATGGCGGGTACGAGGTCGCGCCGGTCGTCGCGGGCGCGGCGGGGCCGGACGATTTCGGCGCGCTGGTGGATTTTGGCGGCGAGGTCTACACCTGGTATGGCGGGCAGGTGATGCGCCACCGGGTGACGGCGGCGGGCGCGGCGGCGCTCGTGCCGACCGGGCTGCGCGGCACCTCGTGCGGCGGGCTGGCGGTCGCGAGCGGCCGGCTCATCGCGACCGTGACGGACGCGCCTGGCACGCCTGGCGCGGCGTTGTGGGCCTACGACGGCGCCGGCTGGTGGTGCCTGGCGCGCGACAACGATGGGCTGCACGACTACAGCGCGCCCCTCTCCGGCGCGGGCTACTGCGACGACGCCGACCTGCTCTGCTGGGCCTTCGGGCAACAGACCCTCTTTGGCTATCAATTGCAGTCGCGCGTCGCGCAGCCGGGCCTGGCGGCGGGCGGCGAACTCACCACCGCGCTCTGGTGCGGCAGCGACCCCGACCAGGAGAAAGCCTGGGTGCGCGTTGGCGCGGAACTGGCCTGGCCGGGCGGCGACTGGGCCGCCAACCCGACCGTGAC
>DASUBC010000267.1:0-35857 GCA_035763465.1 Thermomicrobiales bacterium | reverse complement strand
TTCTCCCACGCCAGCGAAGGCATTATCGCCGAGCATCCGGCCTACACCGGGCAACTGCCGGCCGACGGCGACCATCCGCACGAAGTGGTCGGCGCGGCGCTCATTCTGCGTGAGCCGCTCCACACGCGCCTGACGGGGATGGGCGCCGACCCGGCGCTCGTCGCGGCCCTCATCCGGCAGCACGACGCAGACCGGCAGACGCTTGCCGCCGCCGGCCTGCCGCGCGAACTCCTCGGCGTCATCAGCGGCCCACTCGACGCCGACAAACTCGACTACTTCGCGCGCGACTCCTATTTCTCCGGCCTGCCGTCGCTGGTAGACCTCGAACGCATCTTGCAGACGATGACGATTACGCCGGACGGCGAACTGGGCATCACGCTGGCCGGCGCGTCGGCGCTGGAGGCGATTCTCTACAGCCGGATTACGATGCACGCCAATCTCTACGGCCACCAGAAGGTGCTGGCCGGGGAATCCATGATCCGGGGGATTATCGAGGAACTGGTCGGCCCGGCGGTGGACGGGCATCTCGGTTCAGCGGGGCGCGGCACGCTGACGCTGCGCGGCAAGGAGGGCGCGCCGCGCAGCGTCGCCTTCCGCCTGATCGCCGATTACCTGCGCGTGGAAGACCGCGCCTTCCTCGTCGCGCCGACCGACCAGCCGCGCGTCGCCGACTTGCAGGACCGCATCCTGCGGCGCGAAATGCTCAAGCGCGCCTTCAGTCTCTCCTACGACGAGTGGCCGGCCGCTGCGCCGGGTGGCCGGCCACTGGCGGAGGACGAGTATCTCCGCTTCCTGGCCTACCTGCACGAGCCGGGGCAACTGGAGCGGCTGCGCTGGGCGATTCTGCGCGACCTGCCCCACCTGCGGACGAGCGACCTCTGGGTCCGCGCGACCGACATCCCCGACGTGCTGAATACCGACCGCTATGTCGTGGACCGCGCGGGGCAGCCGACACGCAACGCGACGATGTTCGCCGGCTGGGACCGCCGGGACGCGCTCGCGGGCGGCGGCGTGCCGCTGCACCCCACGCTGCGGAATTACCTGCTCTTGAAGGCGAAGGTGTACGTCTTTTGCCCACCGGCCGACCGCGCGGTCGTCGCAGAACGCGCGCGGGCGGCAATTCAGCACATGTATGCCGCCTTGCCGCCCGCGCCCGATAGCCTGCCGGCGCGCGCCGCACGCCCGGCCCGCCGGCGCGGACGAACGCCGGTGGCCGTGGGGCATGAGCGCTAGCCCCAGTTGCCTGCTTCCTGCCTGGTGGAGACATTGAGGCGGTTGTAGATATTGGTCGTGGCGATGGAAAGGAGCAGCGCCGCCAGCGCCCGCTCGTCGTAGTGCCGCGTAGCCTCGCACCAGACGTCGTCCGGCACCGGGTCCGTCCGGTCGCTGAGGCGCGTGACCGCCTCGGTCAGCGCCAGCGCGGCGCGCTCGGCGGCGGTGAAGCAGGTCGTCTCGCGCCAGGTCGCCACGGCCGCGAGGCGCTCGTCGGTCTCGCCCGCCTTGCTGGCGGTGCTGCACCCCCCGGCAATGCAGGCCGTGCAGCCGTTGATTTGGCTGGCGCGCAGGTGGGACAGCGCGAGCGTCGCGGCGGGCACGCCGCCCGTCTCCGTAGCCGCTTGCAGCGCCTGAAGCGCATCGAAGGCGTCAGGAATAATCCACGCTGGATTGGCCATCCGTGCTGGCATGTTTCGTCTCCTTCGGTGATAGTTGCTGGCAACGTCGCCGCAGTGGGGGACCCGAACCACAATCGTCTCGTCATCTCCTTGTCACGCCGGCCGGGTCTTGTCCGTCACTACATTGACGAAATGCGCGGGAAGGATGTGACCGATGGCCGACCCCAATGTCCTGGCGGATCGCTTCGAGGCGCACCGGGCCCATCTGCGGTCGGTGGCCTACCGGCTGCTTGGCTCGCTGAGCGAGGCCGACGATGCGGTGCAGGACGCCTGGCTACGCCTCAGCCGCGCCGACACCAGCGAAGTCGTCAACCTCGGCGGCTGGTTGACCACCGTCGTGGCGCGAGTCTGCCTCGATATGCTGCGCGCCCGTACCGCGCGGCGCGAGGAATCCCTCGACAGCGCCGCGACCGGGCCGCGCGCGGGTCGCGCGACTGGCGGCGACCCCGAGGAAGAGGCGATCCTGGCCGATACGGTCGGCCTCGCGCTGCTCGTGGTGCTCGACACGCTGGTCCCTGCTGAACGGCTCGCGTTTGTGCTCCACGACCTCTTTGCCCTCCCCTTCGAGGAAATCGCGCCGGTTGTGGACCGCTCCCCGGCGGCAACCCGGCAACTCGCCAGCCGCGCGCGCCGGCGCGTGCGCGGCGCGCCCCCGGCGTCCGTCGCCGACCGCTCACGCCAGCGCGCCGTGGTGGACGCCTTCCTCGCCGCCTCGCGCGCCGGTGACTTCGACGCGCTCCTCACGGTCCTCGACCCCGACGTTGTCTTCCGCGCTGACCGTATCGGCGCGGTTGCAGGCAAACCATGGGAGGTCCACGGCGCGCAGTCTGTCGCCAGGACGTTCGCGAGGCGCGCTCAGGGCGCGCGACCGGCGCTGGTAAGCGGCGCCGTTGGCGCCATCGTGGCCCCGCTCGGCCGGCTCGCCGTCGTCCTCGACCTCACGGTCAGGGACGGGAAAATCGTCGGGATCACCGCCACCACCGATCCCGCCCACCTGCGCCGGATCAACCTCGCCGTCCTCGCTGACTGACAGGAGAACGATGGGCGGTGCCGGACTAACACCGCGCCCACAACCAGGCGCCGTGCTGAGGAGAACCCACTGCCCGACTGCTCGACTGCCCGACTCGTCCGGCCGGGCCTTTACAACGCCTTGACCAGTGATTAATCTTCCTCTACGGGGGACGTGGTACCATTGGGCGCGGTTGTGCGGCGAGGCAGTGGCGGGGACGCTGGGATGCGTGTGGGAATGCGACTGCTGGCCGCGCCGGGCAGTGCGCCGCGAGGACTGGTCTTCAGGTGGCATCCTGACCGCGAGGATGGGAGGGCGCCGTGGCGCAAGTGACGGGGAAGGCGGCGACTGACGCGACCTTGCCGGGGCTGAATCCCGTGCAGACGGGCGTCACGGGCGCGGCGAGGGCGAGCACGGGCGTCCGTTCCCGTAAGCGCAACGAACCGATCGCCTATCTCTTCTTGCTGCCGGCAGTGCTGGTGCTCTCGGTCTTCAGTTTCTTTCCGCTCTTCTTCGCCTTCTACATCAGCCTCCACAACTGGAAACTGCGGAAGCTCGCCTTCATCGGCTGGCAGAACTACCAGGAAGCGCTCCATAAGCCGGACTTCTGGGAATCCTTCGGCAACACCATCTTCTTCGCGATCGGCACCGTGCCGTTCACGATGGCGCTGGCGCTCGTCTTCGCCTTCCTTCTCTTTCAGAAGGTGCGGTTCCTCTCCTTCTTCCGCACCATCTACTTCCTGCCCTACGTCACCTCCACGGTCGCCGCCGCCGCCGTCTGGACCTGGATATTCAACGCGCGCTCCGGCGTGATGAACGCGCTGCTGGGGCACTTCGGCGTGCAACTGCGCTGGTTGCAGGAGTCGAAGGGCGTGCTCTACATGATCGCCCAGCACTTCGGCCTGACACTGCCAGGGTGGGCGCATGGGCCGAGCCTGGCCCTTACCTCGATTATGGCGATGACCACCTGGCACCTGATCGGCTTCGACATCGTGATCTTTCTCGCCGGGCTGGGCAATATCAACAAGGAACTCTACGAAGCCGCGCGAATAGACGGGGCCAACGAGTGGCTCATCTTTCGCCGCATTACGATGCCGCTCCTGATGCCGACGATCTACTTCCTGACGATCATCTCCTCGATCGCCGCATTCAAAGCCTTCAACGAGATTTACGTGATGTCCACGACGGCGGGCAACGGCAGCACCGCCGGCAATCCGCTCGGCAGCACGCAGACGCTGGTGATCTATGTCTACAACCAGTTCTACAGTTCGCAGCGCCTCGGCTATGGCTCGGCCATCGCGTTCCTGCTCTTCGCAGTCATCCTCGCGCTGACCCTGGTGCAACTCTGGTTCGGCCGCCGGCGCGAGGTCGAAGCATGATGGCGCTACTGACCGGCCAGCCCGGCTGGACCGCGCGAGGAGGCGAAGCATGACCGCGCAGTCATCGTCAATGCGGAGTGCGGCCATAACGGCAGGTCGCCGGCAGCCAATGACGCCGGGGCGGCTGGTCAGCCGCGTCGCGATTTACCTCGTCCTGAGCGTGGGCGCGCTCCTGGCGGCATTCCCCTTCATCTGGATGGTGCTGACCTCGCTGAAAACGCAGCAGGAAGCCCTGCGCTTCACTATCCTGCCGAAAGTCTTGCAGTGGCACAACTACCCCGACGCCTGGCACGCCGCGCCCTTCGGCCGCTACTTCTTCAACACCATCGTCATCGCCGTGCTGGTGGTGGTAGGGATGCTCTTCACCTCCACGCTGGCGGCCTATGCGTTCGCGCGGCTGAACTTCTGGGGCAAGAACATTATCTTCGCGCTCTTCCTGGCGACGATGATGATCCCGTTCGAGGCGACGCTGATCCCGAACTACATCATCATCAACCGGCTGCACTGGTACAACACCTTCCTGGCCTTGATCGTGCCCTGGACGGCCAGCGTCTTCAGCATCTTTCTGCTGCGGCAATTCTTCGTCGCCGTGCCGCAAGACCTCTACGATGCGGCGGCGCTCGACGGGTGCGGCCACTTCCGCACACTCTGGAGCGTCGTGCTGCCGCTGGCGCGCGCGCCGCTCGCCGCGACGATCATCTTCAGTTTCCTGGGCAGCTGGAATAGCCTGCTCTGGCCGCTGATGGTGACCAGCAAAGAAAGTATCCGCCCATTACAGCTAGGACTGGCGGTCTTCGTCAACGCGGATAATAACGACCCGCAAAACCTGATGGCCGCATCGGTCTTCACCATCCTGCCGATCATTATCTTCTACTTCGTGGCGCAACGGCAGTTTATCGAAGGGATTGCCTCGTCCGGTCTGAAGGGGTAAGGACCGGGCGGGCGGAGGGGACGGAAGGAGGTCTGGCTCGGACAGCACCAGCAGCGACCGCTCGCACCGGGGGTGAGCCGCCCGGGCAACCGCGCGCGTTCCAGGTGATGGGGCGTGTCCGGCCGGCTGTGGGGAGCCAGTGGGCCGGCATGGTGATGAGGAAGGATCGAGAAGGAGCAACACGCACGATGAGTGGCAAACGCCGGACGTTATTCTTGCCGATCTTGCTGATCTGTCTGACGATTTTGTCGGCCTGTGGCGGCAGCGCGACCGCGACATCGCAGTCGGGGGCCACGACAACCAAAGCGTCAACCAGCGCGGCGGCGTCCAGCACCAATTCGCCCGCCTCCGGCGCCGGGGCGACCGCGACCACGGGCAGCGCGAGCGCGAGTAGCGCGACGACGAGCAGCGCGGCTTCGTCCAGCAAGCCGGCCGCCTCGCCGGCGGCGTCGCCATCAGCGAGCACCGGCATCAACGCCGGCGCGGCCAACGCGGCGAACAACTATGGCTTCAAGCCGGGCGCGGGCAGCCCGGTGGACAACGTGGCGATCAACGCGCCGGTCGAGATCACCTTCTGGCATACGCAAACCGGCGTGAACGCCGACGCCCTGAACAAGATCATCGCCCAGTTCCAGGAGAAATACCCGAATATCAAGGTCAAGGCCGAATACCAGGGCACCTATACCGACGTGTACAAGAAGACCACGGCGGCGATCAACGGCGGCGGCCTGCCCGACCTCTCGGTGGCCTACGAAAGTTTCGTCTCGGAATACCAGTCAGCCAACGTGGTGCTGCCGCTGGAGGATTACATCAACTCCACCAAGTACGGCCTGTCGGCGCAGGACTTGCAAGACTTCTACCCGGTCTACATCACCGACAACCAGTACGCCGAGTACAACGGCCAGATGCTCTCCTTCCCGTTCACCAAGAGCGTGCTGGTGATGTACTACAACGCCGACAAACTGAAGGAAGCGGGCCTCCAGGTGCCGCAGACCTGGAGTGACTTCGTCTCCGCCTGCAAGAAGTTCACCGGCGATGTGAAGGGCTACGCGATCAACATTGACGCCTCGACCTTCAACGGCGCGGTCTACTCGAACGGCGGCGAGCTGATCAGCAAAGACCAGAAGCAGTGGCAGTTCAACCAGCAGCCGGGCGTGACCTACCTCAAGGACATTGAGGACATGGTCAAGAGCGGCTGCGCCTACCAGATCGCCAAGGCGAACGACGACCAGAACTCCTTCGCCGACGGCAAGGTCGTCTTCACCATGGGGTCGAGCGCCGGCCTCTCCTACTACAAGAGCGCGGTGGACAAGAGCGCGAAGTTCAACTGGAACGTCGCGATTATCCCGCACGGCCAGGGCGCGCAGCCGATCACGACCAGCTACGGCGGCAACGTGACCCTCTTCAAGTCCAATTCGCCGGAGAAAGAACTGGCGAGCTGGCTCTTCGTCAAGTACTTCACCTCCACCGACGTGACGGCGCAGTGGAGCGTCGCGACGGGCTATCTGCCGGTACGGAAGACGGCGGCGGATAGCGACGTGGTGAAGGCGCAGTTCGACAAACTGCCCGCCTATAAGGTCGCGGTGACGGAGATTCAGCAGTATGGCCGGCCGGAGACCTCGGTGCGCGGCACGCAAGATACCCGCACCTTCATCCAGGACGCCATGACGCAGGCGATCGCCGACCCGTCACAGGACGCGAAGAAACTGCTCGACGACGCGGCAGCGAAGGGGAATCAGGCGCTGCAAGGGAAGTGAGTTGGCCAGTGGGTTCAGGTTGGCACGGCGCCCGCAAATGAGCGCGGCGCCGCTGCTGGCAGCCGCCGAATAAATTCGGCGCTAGAGGCTGCGGCCACAAAGTCCCTCACGGGACTGGGTTACGTTCAACGCCGGGGCTGGTTGCTAGCGCATCGGTGGACCGACCTCAGTCCCGCAGGGACTTCGTGGCCGTAGGCCCTTAGCCCGGATTTCAATCCGGGGCTACGTCTCAGTAGCCCCGCGCCCATAGTCAGCCGCCGCGCTGAGGAGAACCCACTGCCCGACCGCCAGTCTGCCCGACTCGTCAGTCGCCGGCCGCCACCAGCGCCGCGTCGAGCGCACGGCGGTCGAAATCCACCACGATGGCGCCGCCGACATTGAAAGTCGGCACGGTGCGGTAGCCGCCGCTCCAGGCTTCCACCTGCTCCGCCGCGCCCGGGGTTTCCTCGATGTTGATCTCGTCGTAGGCAATCCCACGCTGATCGAGATAGCGCTTGGCCGCCCGGCAATCCGGACACCACGTCGTTGTGTAGACAATGACCTGCGTTGGTCGTACCATGTCGTTGCGTCTCCCCCGATGAGCGATTGCGCTACAGCGCGCGTTCGCGGCGTCTCTGGCGCCGCTGTTCACTAACGCGACTGACGCGAGTATAATTCCCCTGGCGCGAACACACTCGACACACGACAAATGGCGCATAGACGGCTTTCACTGCGCGAACGCTGATGGTATACTCGTCCCAACTGGTCCTTCAGCACGAATGCGGCCTCCTGTGGTATCGCTGTGCCGGATATTGTGGCCGCATGCGCGAGGGGGAGCAGAGACATGGGCGTGGCGCCTGACGTCGCGTAGCTGGCGCGTACGTGGTCGGTAGATGGGCGGGCGGCTGCCGCAGACCCCTGGGGAGGGCATGAGCGGCGCGGAACAGATCGAAGAACTGAATAACGCGGCGCTGGCGCTGATCGTCGAAGGCGAGGCGCAGGCGAGCGCAATCGAGCGCCGTCTGGAAGCGCTGCGGACGCGCCTTGATGTCGAACGCCGCCGGGTGGTCGCGGCGCTCGAGGAGCTGTCCGCGCGCTATCTCTACGCGTCCGGGCATCCGACCGGTGAATCGCGTGGTGACACCGGCCCGCTCAATCTCGACCGCATTCGCGCCGCCGAGCAGGAATTGTCGGAGCAACTGCTCAGTTGCGCCGCGCTCATGTCGAAGTTGAACGGGCTGACGAACCTGCTGGCCGTCAGCCGGGGCCAGTTCGCGCCGCAGGGCGAAGCCGCCGCCGACCTCGATGTCTGGCGGCTGGTCGAGCGCATGGCGATGATCAAGGCGCAGGAGCAAGAACGCTCGCGGCTGGCGCGCGAGATTCATGACGGCCCGGCGCAGGTACTGGCGAACGCCATCCTCGGCCTCGAACTCTGCGAGCAGATCGCCCGCCGGTCGCCCGAGCAATTGCTGGATGAACTGGCGCGGCTGAAGGCGACGATGCGCGAAGGGCTGGTCGAGGTCCGGCGCTTCCAGTTCGATCTGCGGCCCTCGACGCTGGCCGAGCGGGGTTTGTCAGCGACCCTCCAGCGCTACATCGCCGAGTATCGCGCGTTCTTCCGGCTCGATGTTGATCTCCAGGTGCCGGCGACGCTGCCGTCGTTGAACAAAGACGAAGAGTTGACGGTCTTCCGCATTGTGCAGGAATCGTTGCAGAACATTCAGAAGCACGCTCGCGCGGCCCTGGTGATTGTGCGGATTGATCTGAGTGACGAAACGATTGTGGTCACGATTCATGATGATGGACGCGGGTTTGTGCCGCGTCAGGTCGAGGCAACCACGCTGTCGGGCGCTGGGCTGCGTGGGATGAGCGAGCGCGCGGCGGCGGTCGGCGGTGAGTTACAGGTTGAAAGTCAGCCTGGCGCTGGGACGACCGTGCGCTTGAGCCTGCCGCGCGTGGCGGCGGGCGAGGAGGACTCACAGGTATGAACCGCGTGCGCTTGCTGATCGTGGACGATCACCCGCTCTTCCGGCAGGGGGTCCACTGGGTGCTCGAACCGCAGCCGGATATCGAGATTGTCGGCGAGGTCGGTGATGGTCAGGCGGCGATTCAGCAGGCCGACATCCTGATGCCCGACCTCGTCCTGTGCGACATCAACTTGCCGGGCATGAATGGCCTGGAAGTGACGCGCATCCTGAAGCGCCGGCACCCGCAGATGGCCGTGATCATGTTGACGCTGCACGAGGACGACGAGCAACTCTTCCACGCGATCCGGGTCGGCGCGTCGGCCTACGCGATCAAGGACATCGCCGCGCAAGACCTGATCTCGCTCATCCGGCGCGTCGGCCGCGGCGAATATCTGATCAACGAGAATGTCCTCTCGCGCCCCTTCGTCGCCTCGAAGGTGCTCGACCAGTTCCGCGAACTGGCGACGCTCGACGAGGCGTCCGACGCCGTCTTCTCGCCGCTCACGCCGCGCGAGGTCGAAATCCTCGACTGCGTGGCGCGCGGCAACTCCAACAAGGAGATCGCGCGGCTGCTCTCCATCAGCGACCAGACGGTCAAGAACCACATCACGTCCATCCTCCGCAAGCTCGCCGTCAACGACCGCACGCAGGCCGTCATCTACGCCCTGCGCCACGGCTGGATCAAACTCGGCGACGACGTGTAGAGCACGAGGAACCGCCAAGACGCCAAGCAGACGCCAAGCACGCCAAGAAAGAGAGAAAAACGAACCCCCCTTGGCGTCTTGGCGTCTGCTTGGTAGCAATTCACTGTTTGGGTCCCGGCGGGCGGTGGCCCGGATTGAAATCCGGGCCTGGGCACACTATCGTGTGTCCGAAGTCCGCTGCGCGGACTGGCTGCTGGATGGGCCGGCAGCCTCCCTCACACTGGCAGATTGCAATCCGCAGCGCGGATTTCGGCCAGGCGCCAGCCTGTCCAGGCCCGGATTTCAATCCGGGACCACCTCCAGCAAGCCACCCAATCTGACCAGTTACTCTCCTTGGCGTCTTGGCGGTTCCCCTACCCTCACCGATACGCGACTAATGTGCCTTGCTCGTCGGTGGCGTAGAGCGTGCCGTTGATGACGATCGGGCTTTCCCAGTGGATGCCACCGATCGTGCCGCCCGCGCCGGGGTTGGCGCTGGACCAGAGTTGTTTGCCGGTGCGCGGGTCGAGCGCCAGCACCGCGCCGTTGCCGGAGGCGAAGAGGACGCCGCCGGCCAGCACCGGCGTGGTGAAGCGCTGCTGCACCGTCCAGGCCGGTTGCAGGCGGGTCGTGCCGCCGGCATCGGTGACGATCTGGTAGGCGTCGAGCGCGCACTGCCCGGCGACGATGACCCAGAGCGCGCCACCTGGATCGGTCCAGACGACCGGCTGCGTAAACGTGCCGCAGCCGGTGGCCTTGATGGCTTGCAGTTCGCCGCCGACGTGGCCGGGACCGCCCTGACCGCTCATGTTCTGCCGATTCACCAGGCGTAGCAGGCCGTCTTTACCGCCCTGCACCAGCAGCAGCGGTGTCTTGCTGTTGGCAATGCGCGGCAACAGCGCGGGCGCGGTACTGCCGAGATCGGCGTCGCGGTCGTCGAGTTCCTGGTAGTCCTGCGGCGTGTAGGAATCAATGACTTTCGTGCCGTCGGGACTGAGCTGGATGACGCTATCGCCGAAGTCGTTGCCGCCGCTGTCGGCGTTGAAGCGGCCGTTGCCGGTGGCGACGAAAAGGTTGCCGGTGGCGGGGTCGAGCACGACGCCGGCCCGCGCCCAGATGCCGGAACGCTGCGACTGGCAGTCGCCCTGCTTGAGCAGGCGCGGCAGGTTCGCGCAGAGGCTGTTGAAGACGTGCGTCTGGCCGGTCGGCGCGTCAACGATGACGACATGGCCCTGGTAGGGTGGCGCGTCGCCGAGGTAGCCGCTCGTCGTCACGTAGATGGTGTCGCCGGCGATATTCAGCGACGCCGATTCCTTCTCGGTGTCGCGCATGAGCGTAATCTGCACCGGCCAGCCATTGCCCATGCGCTCGTCGCCCGTAACCGCGTCGTACCGGTGCAACAGGCCATCCAGCCCGTAGGCGTAGACCAGTTTGCGGGCCGGGTCAGCCACCGGCGACGAGTGGGTGATCTTTGGCCCACTCGGTTGCTTGCTCCAGAGGACCGCGCCGTTCGCGGCGTCCACGGCCAGGAGCCGCCCGTCGCGCGTCGTCACGTAGAGGACATCGCGCATCGTGCCATCGGGAAAAGCCAGGTCGTGCAGCAGGATTGGCGACGAATCGGCGACGCCAGGCAGCGTTACGCGCCACTGCTGGCGCAGACCCGCCACCATTTGCGGCGAGATGCGCGTCTCAACCGGGTTGACGCCGCTGCGCGCCGGGTCGAAACCGAAGCGCACCCAGTCGCTGACCGGCGGGACGGCGGGCGTCGCGGCCTGGGTCGGCGTGGCGCTCGCCCGCGTTGCGGTAGGGCTGGCCGGCACAGCGCTGGCGCCGGGCGCGGTCGCGGGTGCGCTCGTCGTAGGTGCTGGCGTAGTTGTCGCCGTCGGCGGCGCGCTGCTGGCGTCGTTGGTTGGGCTGGCGGTGGCGCTGGCGGCCAGCGTTGATATGCTGGTCGCCTTGGGCGTTGCGGTGCCGCCACTACAGGCGGTCAGCGCCAGGACAAGCGCGAGGAGGCAGGCTAGCCGCCAGCCTGGACGACGAATACGTGCGTTCATGCGCCCCCGGTCTTGACGACGGTCGTGCAGGCGTTGCCGGCCTTCGGCACGTCCTCCGGGTTGGCGAGCGTGTACTGCACCAGCGCCTGCACGCGGGCCAGGTCGCCGCGCACGACGGGGCAGTATTCGTCGGGCTGGTCGAGCCGCCCACGTAGCGCCCGCCGGCTGGCGCAGCCGCCCGCGCACGATTCCTCGAACTGGCAGCCGTGGCAGGCGGCCGGCACGGTGCGCGCGGCGGTGAAGTTGTGGCTGGTCCAGACGTCCTCGCCGCGCTTTGCCAGGTCGCTGAGGCGCAGGTCGGCGCCCGGCCAGTAGGGGCAGGGCACGAGCGTGCCGGCGGGCAGCGCGCGAATGGAACTACGTCCGCAGGGGCAGCCGCGCGTCGTTTCCAGGCCGAGCACCGCGTTGACGAGCGGTTCGCTACAGACGACGAGCGGCGCGGCGGCGAGCAGGTTGGCGAAGCCTTGCCAGAATTCGTCATACGAGAGCGTGTAGTCTTCGTTCATCACCGGCTGGTAGACGTTGACGCGGAAATCGCAGCCGAGCGAGCGGGCGAACGCGGTCAGGTCGCCCATCTTGTCATAATTGTTGTTCATCATCACGGCTGTGATGGTCGTTGGGATGCCGAGGCGCTGGCAGCGTTGCAGCCCCTCGATTGCCAGCCGCCAGGCGTCCGGGCCGCGAAAGCGGTTCATCTCGTCTTCAGTCGTGAAGTCGAAACTCAGTTCGACCGAATGGAATCCAGCGAGTTCTTCGTCGGTGAGTATTTCAAGGCTATAGCCGTTCGACGTAATCGCCGTCTTGACACCGCGCGCCCGCAGCAGCGCCAGAATCTCCCGGTATTGCGGGTGCATCCCGTTCTCGCCCACGCCCAGATTGACCGCGCCGACATCGAGGTTATCGAGAATCCCCGCGATCTGCGCCGGACTGAGCCGCTGGAGCGCCAGCGTCGGCCGGTAGCAATGGGGACAACTCAGGTTGCACTCGTTCGTCAACCCAATTCCGACGGAAACCGCCTGGTGTGTTGCTACGCTCATCGTTCACCCCGTTCGAGGGGTCGAAGGTCTCTGTGGTCAATACTTTGCTTTGCCTGCGAACGCTGGCTGAAGGCAAGCCACTGCCTCATGACAAGCGACCTTCGACCTTTGACCTTCCGACCTTCGACCACGCTCACCTCTCAATCCTGCAAGCCTCGAACGAGCGGCTCGGCCATCAGCAGCGCCAGCGCGCTCTGCCCTTCGTCAATCGCACCGCTCCGCGCGCGGGCGAAGGCTTCGCCGGCGGGCAGCGTGACGACGTCGAGCAGTTCGGTTGCCTCGCGGTCAGCGCGGGCGAGCGCCACGCCGGTCGCCAGGAAGACATGCGCTTCGAGCGTCAGGTGCGCCGACGACGAGTAGAAGCGGCCGACCGGCTGGATCGCCTGGCAGTGCCCGCCGATCTCCTCGGCCAGTTCGCGCCGCGCCGCCGCGATTGGTTCCTCGTCGCCAATCGCCCCGGCCGGCACCTCCCAGACCCACTTGCGAACCGGGTAGCGGTATTGGCGGATCAGCACGATCTCGCCCGCCGCCGTCAGTGGCACGACCCAGGCCGCGCGCGGCGTTTCGGCGTAGGTGTAGTCAATCGCCGCGCCGGAATGGAGCCGGACGCGATCGCGCCGGAAGGTGCGCCAGGGGCTGGCAACGAGCGTCTCGGTGGCGAGCGTGTGCCAGGGCTGTTCCCGCTCGCGCGGCGGGCGGGCGGCCGACAGGTCTATACCGGCTTCAGCGGCCAGCGTCTGCACGGCGGCGTTGCCGAGGATTTCGGCGGTGTGCGGCGCGGCGCCCGTCGCGCAGTGCGCCGCCAGCGTCGCCAGGTCGGCGGCAGTATCCACGTCCGGCCACGGCGCGGTGCTGTGGACGCGCAGCCGGCAATCGGCGGCGCGGTCCAGGGTCTGCTGGTAGACGGCGGCGGTGCTCCAGGCAATCGCCGTGAAGAGATGGTGGTGTGGCGCGGTCAGGCCAATCAGGTAATAGCCGCCGTCGAGCGCCGGGCCGAGAACCACATCGTAATCATCGAGCGCGGCGAAGGCTTCCGCCAGCAGCGCCGGCGGCAAGGTCGGGCTGTCAGAGGAGACGATGACGACGCGGCGAAAGCCGGCCGCGAAGGCCCGCGCGAACGCGCCGCTCAGTCCCGCTTCGAGACCCTGCCCCTCCTGGGACCAGGCGAACGCGCCGGGCGGCAGCAGCGCGCGGAGCGCGTCATCGTCCGCCACCGGCGGGTAAATCACGCCGAGCGCCGTGCTGGGGAGCGCCTGACCAGTGGCGATGGTGTCGCGCAGAAAGGCGCGGTAGAGGTCGGCGGCGAGGCCAGGCGTCAAGGGCGGGCAGAGACGGGTCTTGACCGCGCCCGGTTGTGGCGTCTTCGCCATAATCAGCAGCAGGCGGTCTGTCGTTGCCCGGTCTGTAGCCGGCGGCGTCGGTGTTTGCGTCATCGCGCTACGCTCTCCATATCGTGGCTCACCAGGCGATCATAGCACTGATCGTCCAGTGGCTTGCTGGACGTGGCCCCGGAGTGACGGGATGCGAGGCGGTGGCCTGGCGGGCGGTGGCCCCGGACTGAAGTCCGGGGCTGGGCGCGGCAGGGCCGCAACGAAGTGTGCTCCGCGCACTGGGATCCGCCAGCATGTGGGGCGCTCCCAGCGTGAGTCTATCGCCAGTCCGCAGAGCGGACTTCGTCAGGCGTTAGCCTGCCCAGCACGGGATTTCAATCCCGTGCCCATCCCGCCAGGCCACCGCCCATCATCACTCCGGGGCCACCTCCTACCGGCCACCGCCTCGCATCACTCGGGGACCACCACCCACCAGGCCACCCACGTCATAACGCCACCATTCGTCGTCTATTCGCCCCGTGCGACGCATCCAGCGTGACAGCCTGCCGCGTTTGTATATACAGTAGTGCCGTAACGCGAGTTTCTTTCAGCGGAGTCGCCGCCCATGCTCGCCGGACTATCGCGCACATCGGTCTCACCAGCGGATGCCGGAGCCACGCCTGCCGCCGGCGTCCTGTCATGGCTTTTGCCGGTGCTGGTTGGGCTGGCCGGCGTGCCTGGCTACGTGGTGTTGCTCTGGCGCGGCAACCTGATAGCCCATGCGCTCACCTTCGTCATCGTCTTCGGCGCGCTGGTCGCGCTGCACCTGCTGGCCTGCTGGGTCGTGCTGCGCGGACCGGGGCGGCGGCTGCGGACCCGCGTCGCGCTGCCACTGATTCTTGGCTTCGCGATCGCCTATCGCCTGCTTCTCGCGCCCGCGACACCCTCGCTTTCGAACGACTTCTTCCGCTACGTCTGGGACGGGTTCATTCAGGGCCAGGGCTACAGCCCCTATCACTACCCGCCGAACGCGCCCGCGCTCGCCGCGCTCCACGACCGCTACTACTGGCCCCAGGTCAATCGCAAGGAGCAGACATCGGCCTACCCGCCCCTCGCCGAACTGGTCTTCCGGACGCTCTTCTGGCTGCGCCCGTTCAACACGCTGATCTTCAAACTTGGCAACCTCCTGCTGGAAATCGTCACCATCGGCTTGCTGGTGACGCTGCTCAGGCTACGCGGCCAGCCGCCCACCGCCGCGATTATCTACGCCTGGCATCCGCTGCCGATCGTCGAGTTCATGGCGAGCGGGCACATTGACGCGCTGGCGGTCATGCTGATCGTCGCCGCGCTACTGCTGGAAGCGCGCGGCCGGCATGTCACGGCCGGAATCGCCCTGGGCCTGGCGACGCTGACGAAACTCTATCCTGGCCTGCTGCTGCCGGCCTTCACTCGACGCGACCGTTGGCGCGCCGCGATCGCCTGTGTCGTCACCGTCGTCGCCGGCTTCGCGCCCGCCTTCATCACCGGCGATACCAACTTTCGCCAGTTGCCCACATACCTCATGGAGGAGGGCTACGACAGCGGCAACCGCTTCTTTCCGCTGACCATCCTGCGGGCGCTGCCCTTCCTGGCCCATCTGCCAGCGATCATCTATATAGCGACCGTCGGCTGTGTGCTCGTCGGCTTCGCGGCCTGGCTCGTCTTTGGCCGCACATCAACTGGCGCCATTGACGCGCCGCGCCGGGCGCTACTGCTGGCCGGCGCGATCATGCTGCTGATCACGCCGGCCTATCCCTGGTACTTCGTCTGGCTGATCCCCCTCGTCGCGCTCGCGCCCAGCGCCGGCCTCTACTACCTGACCGCCGCCGTGGCGCTCATCTACCTCGGCTGGAGCCGCCTGGGACAGGGCGGCCCGTCGCTCACCTGGTTCGTCGCCGCGCAGTACGTTCCAGCCTATGCGCTGCTGCTAGCGCAAGTCGTGAGTCGTGAGCGGGTTCAGGTCAACACAGCGCCTGACGGCTAGCGCAACGCCAATCCCAGGCAACTCACGACTCACGACTCACGCACTCACGACTTTCACACACTCCACTTCACGCCGCAGTTGGCGCAAATGCTGCATGGATCGTCTTGCTGAAAGCGGCGGCGAAAGTCCTGGTAGGCGGGGCCGTTCCAGACGTCCGCCAGGCGCTCGCGCAGGACGTTGCCGAGCGTCACCGGCGCCAGATCGTTCGTGATGAAGGGGGCGAAACAGCAGGGCAGCACGTCGCCATGCGCGGTGACATAGGCGAGATACCAGGGCCGGTTGCAGGCCAGCCAGGGCCGCGCGCCGGCCTCACCCGCGAAACTCTCGTGCGGGTCGTTGCCGCCCGACGCGGCGAAGCCGATGCCGGCGGCGCGGCAGATGTCCTCCGCTTCGTCAATCAGCGCCGTTTCGCGCGTCGTCAGATGGCGGTAGATGGACTGTGCTTCGGTAGCCAGACCCCGCTCGAAGTAGACCAGCCGCTGCACGTAGAACTCGTCCGCGCCGAGACTCGTCACGATGCGCGCGACAGCGGGCAATTCTTCCAGGTTTTCGCGCATGACGGTGAACCAGACCGACACCTTTGGCGTTGCCTGGCCGCGCGCCTGCCGCGCGGCGATGAAATCGCCGATATTGCGGACGACACGGTCGTGCAGCGGCACGCCGCGAATCGCCTGGTATGTCTCCGGCGTGGCCGCGTCGAGCGATGCGCGCAGCTCGTCGAGGCCGCTGTCGAGCAGCAGTTCGCGCCACTTCTTCGTCAGCAAGATCGCGTTGGAGTTGAAGAGCGTGTAGACCCCGCGCTCCTTCAGATAGCGGATCATCGCGGGCAGGTGGCGATTCAGCAGCGGCTCGCCGATGCCGTGCAGCACGACGCGCTGCAAGTCCGGCGCCTGGTCCACGATCCGGCGGAACTCCTCGAACGACAGGTCGTGCGCGCCGCCCTGGCTGCCGAAGAAGGTCAGCGGGCAGGTCTGGCAGAGCGAGTTGCAGCGATTGCTCGTCTCGATATAGAGCGTGCGCGGCAACTGCGCGAGCGTCAGCGGGCGCTCGGCGACCTCCGCCTCGGCGACCTGCCAGTGCGCTGGTGTAGGCATGAGGCGTCCCTCGGTATGGTTGCAGGTTGCAGGTTCGCAAGTTACAGGTTTCTCTAGCAGGCGCATGTGCTTGTCTGCAAGAACCTGCAACCTGCAACCCCGTTACGTCAGCACCGCCAACAGCCGCCCCAGCGCGCCGCCCTGCGCGATGGCGCGAGGATGGATGATCGCGTCCAGGCCGAGCCAGCGACCGGCGGCGGTCAGGGCGAGCGTCAGATTGATCAGCGCCAGCATGACATAGGTCCAGTACCATTCGCCGGGCACCACCCAGAGGCCGATCAGCAGGTTCGCGCCCTGGATGAAGCCGAGCACGCCGCCAAGCCGGGTCAGCAGACCGAGCACCAGCAGAATCGCGATCGCCAGCTCGCCGAAGTAGACGAACCAGCCGAGTGTGCTGATATGCGGCTGCATGACATTGACCAGAAAGGCGTGATACCAGGCGAACTTCGGATGATCCACCTCGCGGCCGACCCAGTCGCAGAGACCGCTCTGCTTGTCCGCGCCGCAGCCGAAGTCGGGCGGCATCTTCCACCGGGTCTGCGTAAACCAGAGATAGCCGATCGCAATCCGCACCAGACCCAGGATTGGCCCGGTCAGGACGGTAATCGGCCGGTCGGCGCGGGTGGCGCTACTCAGTGTGCCGGCTGTCGCCATGTTGCCTCTCGCCATCACGGTCCCCTTCTACCTGTGGGCGACCGGACATCCCGCGCCGGCCCGCCCCCAATCCCCCATACCATAGCCACTAAATCTTACAGCCCCCTTACACAGTGGTTACGCAAAGGCCGCGCGATCGGTTTAGTGGGCATCTTCGCGGGCATAGTGAAGAATCGTGTGGAGCATGTGGTAGCCGGCCAGCGCGCTGCCGCGCACCGTGCCGCCGACTTTAGCCTGGCCGATCCGCCGGCGATAATGAATCGGCGCCTCCGCGATACGGTAGCCGCGCTTCACCGCCTTGACGACCATCTCCACCGGCCAGCCATAGGTTGGGTGGCTCATCTGGAGCGCGGCGAGGTTATCGGCGCGAATCGCGCGGAAGGAGCCGATGTCGCGCAGGCGGCGGCGATACAGCAGCGCGATTAGCAGGGTCGCCACGCGATTGCCGGCACGCTGGTGTGGTGGCAACGCCCCACGCTCGCGCCGGTCGAGACGTGTGCCGAGGACGAGGTCCGCCGTGCCGGCGACGATGGGACCGGCGACCAGCGGCAGATCAGCCGGGTCGTCCGCGAAGTCGCCGTCGAGGAAAACGAGCACTTCGGCGCCTGCGGCCGTGGCGGCGCGCACGCCGGCGGCGCAGGCTGCGCCGTAGCCGGGCCGGTCCTGCCCGACGACCGTCGCGCCGGCCGCGCGGGCGATCTCTGGCGTGCCGTCGGCGGAGCCGCCGTCCACAACGATGATCAGGTCGGCCCAGTCGCGGGGCAGCGCCGCAACGACCTGGCCGATCGCGCCTGCTTCGTTCCAGGCGGGCACGATCACGGCCAGACAGGGGCGGTCTGACTCGTTCTGCGCGGCGTTCGCCATGGCCGATTCCTACACCTGATAATCCCAACGCAACCTCAGTGTCGCACGCTGGCGGGCCGATCGCCAGCGCATCAGGTACGATGTCCCTATCGGGACTGGGGTTGGTCAACTGATCCGGTTATCAACCAGCCCAGGCCGCGCAAAGAACCCAGTCCGCGCAGGCGGACTTCGTGGCCGCAGGCCGGTCAGCCCCGGATTTCAATCCGGGGTAGCCCGCATCGGCGCCGCGCCTCTCGTCCGGCACCATGCCGACGCGAACCCACTGCCCGCCTGCCCGTCTGCCCGACTAACGAGATGGTATACTGGATCAATGCCAGGGGGAACGAGACGCGAGCGAGGTTCCCACCTGGCCTTTACACTGTTGTTGTCGCACACTCACCCGCGCGGAACCGGACCGCGGTCGCCAGCGTCTCCCTGACAGTATCTGGCCGCGTGACGTCTACGGACTGATTCCACGGTGTAACCTCTCACTTACTAGCGGCGCCGCGACGAGGCGGCGCGGCGGCGGCCACCCAGCACGAAGGAGCGATGGATTCATGACAACGACCTCCGCCACCCAGGCGCGTACCATCGGCGAGTTGCGGGCCAGCGGCTATCAGGTGCCGACAATTCGCGAAGAGTTGCGGAACAACCTGATCCGGAAGATCCGGGCCGGCGAGAACCCCTTCCCCGGTATTCACGGCTACGAGGACACAGTGGTGCCGCAGATCGAGAACGCCATCCTCGCCGGCCAGGACATGATTTTCCTGGGCGAGCGCGGCCAGGCCAAGACGCGCATCGCGCGCAGCCTGATCAACTTGCTGGACGAGGTGACGCCGGTCATCGCCGGCTGCGAGATCAACGACAATCCCTACGCGCCGATCTGCAAGCAGTGCCGCGACCGCGTCGCCGAGCACGGCGACGAGACCGAGATCACCTGGCTGCCGCGCGACCGCCGCTACGGCGAGAAACTGGCGACACCCGACACAACGATCGCCGACCTGATCGGTGAAGTGGACCCGATCAAGGTCGCCGAAGGGCGCTACCTCTCCGACGAACTGACGCTGCACTACGGGCTGGTGCCGCGCACCAACCGGGGCATCTTCTGCCTCAACGAACTGCCGGACCTCGCCGAGCGCATCCAGGTCGGTCTCCTCAATATCATGGAGGAGCGCGACGTGCAGATTCGCGGCTACAAGGTGCGGCTGCCGCTCGACATCTACGTCGTCGCCTCAGCCAATCCGGAGGACTACACGAATCGCGGCCGGATCATTACGCCGTTGAAGGACCGCTACGGCTCGCAGATTCGCACACACTATCCGAAGACCATCGAGCAAGAGATCGACATTGTCGAGCAGGAAGTCACGCGCTTCGATTCCAACGGCTATCAGGTGACGATGCCGCGCTTCATGCTGGAGATCGTGGCGGAACTCACCCAGCTCGCGCGGAAGAGCAGCGACGTCAACCAGCGTTCGGGCGTCAGCGTACGCCTCTCGATCGCCAACTACGAGAACCTGACCGCGAGCGCGCTGAAGCGGGCGATCCGTCTCAACGAGAAGGAGGCCGCGCCGCGCATCAGCGATCTGCCGGCGCTGGTCGCCTCGACGATGGGCAAGATCGAACTGGAATCGGCGGGCGAGGGGCGCGAGGATAAGGTCGTGGACAAGTTGATTCAGCACGCGGTGCTGAACGTCTTTGGCCGCTACTTCAGTGTCAATGAATTTGACGACGTCGTCGCGGCCTTCGACAGCGGGCGCAAGATGGAAGCGTCGGCGCTGCTGCCTTCGATGGACTACGTGCTGGCCGCGTCGCAGAGCAAGACGATGAAGGCGGCGCTGCAAAAGATCGGCGCGCAGGGCAACCCAGCGCTGGCTGCCTCGGGCGTCGAATTCGTGCTGGAAGGTCTGCACCTCAACCGGAAACTGAACAAGGACCGCACGGCGGCCGGCGCGCGGTATCGGCGCGGATAAGTCGAAGGTCTGAAGGTCGAAGGTCGAAGGTCTCGGTGGCCAACGCTATGGTCGGAGTACATGCGCTGGTTGAGGGAAAGCCGATCACCGCGAGGTGAGCGACTTTCGACCTTCGACCTTCAGACCTTCGACCAGTCGGAGGACCCAATGCTCAACTACTACGTCTATGGCCGCTGGGATGGCACACAGCAACTCTTTCCGTTCGACGCGGAGGAGTTGATGGAGGCGCTGTCGGACGAGTTGATCGCCGACGGCGACCTGATGCGCGCGCTCCAGCGCATGATGCGGCATGGCGACCAGGGCCGGCTCGATAACCGGATGCCGGGTTTCCAGCAACTGCTGGACCGGCTGAAGGATCAGCGCCGCCAGCAGCTCAACCAGCACGACCTCAACTCGATCATGGACGACATCTTGCAGCGACTGGAAGAGATTAAGGAGCGCGAACGCTCCGGTATCGAGCAGCGGCTGGCGGAATCGCGCCAGCGGATGGACGACGCGCGCGGCGAACAGGGTGACCAGGGCGAGGGCCAGGAGCAGGCTGGTGCGGAGTCCGGGCAGGAGGGGCAGGAGAGCCAGCAAGGGCAGCAAGGGCAGCAGGGACGGTCACAGCAGGGGCAGCGCGGTCAGCAGGGGCGGTCGCCGCAAGGGTCGCGCTCACAGCGTGGTCAGCCGGCCGAGCGCAACGAGCCGGGCGGCGACCAGGCCGGCGGCGACCTCGACCCGGAGATGCTGGAAAATCTGCATCGGATGCTGGAGGAACGCGCGCAGCGCAAGCAGGACTTCCTCGACCATCTGCCGCAAGACCCGGCCGGGCAGATCGGCCAACTGCGCGAGTACGACTTCATGGACGCCGAGGCGCGCGAGAAGTTCCAGGAACTGCTGGCGATGCTCGAACAGCAGGTGATGCAGTCCTTCTTCCAGGGAATGCAGCAGGGCCTGCAACAGATGACGCCGCAAGACCTCGACAGCATCCGTGACATGGTGCGTGACCTCAACGAGATGCTGGAACAGAAGGCGCTGGGACAGGAGCCGGACTTCCAGCAGTTCATGGACAAGCACGGCCAGTTCTTCCCCGGTGTCGAAAACCTCGACCAGCTCATGGAGCAGATGCAGCGCCAGCAGTCGGCGATGCAGTCGCTCCTCGACTCGATGTCGCCCGACCAGCGCCAGCAGTTGCAGGGCATGATGGATCAGCTCTTGCAGGACGACCGCCTGCGCTGGGACCTCGCGCAGCTGGCCCAGAACCTCAACCGCCTGATGCCGGTCGAGTCCGAATCGTATCCCTTCCGGGGTGACGAACCGCTGTCGCTCCAAGAGGCGATGCGGGTGATGCAGAACCTGCAAGGGCTGGACGAACTGGAGCAGCAGTTCCGCCAGGCGCAGTTCGGCGGCCTGGAGAATATTGACCCGGCGACAGTCGAGGCGCTCATGGGGCCGGAGTCTGCCGAAGATGTGCGGCGCCTGCAAAGCCTGACCAAACTGCTGGAAGATGCCGGCTATGTCGAGAAGCGCGGCAAGCGGTTCGAGATTACGCCGCGTGGGATGCGGAAGATCGGCCAGAAGGCGCTCACCGACATCTTCGCGCACCTCAAGAAGGACCGCGCCGGCAACCACTCCGCCGACCGCTGGGGCGGCGGCACGGACCGCACCGACGACACGAAGGACTATGAGTACGGCGATCCCTTCCTGCTCGACTTGAAGGGCACGCTGATGAACTCGGTGCGCCGCGAGGGGATCGGCAGTCCGCTGAAGTTACAGGCGGCCGACTTCGAGGTCTACCGCACCGAATTGCTGACACAAACGGCGACGGTGCTGATGGTGGACATGAGTCGTTCGATGCTGCTGCGCGGCTGCTTCTTTGCCGCGAAGAAGGTGGCGCTGGCGCTCGACAGCCTGATTCGCGGCCAGTTCCCGCGCGATTCCCTCCACATTATCGGCTTCTCGTACCAGGCGCGCGAACTGAAGCCCGACGCGCTGCCGCAACTCGTCTGGGACGAATACGAGTACGGCACCAACATGCAGCACGGCTTCATGCTGGCGCGGCAACTGTTGGCGAAAGACAAGAGCGCCAATAAGCAGATCATCATGATCACCGACGGCGAGCCGACCGCGCACTGGGAAGGCACGCGCGTCGCCTTCAACTACCCGCCGACTTACCGCACGATCCAGGAGACCTTGAAGGAGGTCGTGCGCTGCACGAAGGAAGACATCGTCATCAACACCTTCATGCTGGAACGCGGCTACTATCTGGCCGACTTCATCAACCAGGTGACGCAGATCAACCACGGCCGCGCCTTCTTCGCCGAACCTGAACAACTCGGCGAATACATCCTGGTTGACTATGTAGACAAGAAGCGGCGCGTCAAGCGGATTCACTGAACGCGGGTTGCAGGTTGGCAGGTTCCAAGTTGCAAGTTCTCGGTGGCGAAAGCGTCAGTTGTCCATTACACGCATCTGCCATCCGCAACCTGCAACCTGTCAACCTGTAACTTCCGTTTGCGGTAAATCGTCCGGGCGCTTGTCCCAGCCCTGCTTGCGAATCTGAGCGCGGGTATACCTGATGCGGAGGCGCTCCTCCGTGAAGTCGGCCAGCGCCTCGATCGGCACGTAAAGGTCGGCGCCCTTGCTGCTGGCGAGGCGGAAGTAGCCCTGGCCGGTCTTGCCGACCGTGCGGGCGAGGGTGGGGCTGCCGGAGTATTCGGAGGGCCAGGCTTCGGCGACCGTGCCGAGCAGATGGGCATCCAGTGAGTAGACTGCGGTATTGTCGTTCACAATCCAGGGGATCAGCGGCATTGTCGTCCTCTCTGCACCATACTCCAGGCGCCCCGCCGGCGCTGGCCCTGTTATAGTCGGTACACCGAGCTGGCGCAACCACATTGCGGATCATCGCTTTGATGCGTGGCAATCACTCCACGGGTGTATCATCCAGTTCGCGAATTCGCAGCGCCAGCGCATAGAGCTCACCGCGTGGGCGATCGGTCAGGCGCGCGGCTTCCTTCGCGGCGGCGGTGGGCGCGAGGCCGGCCGCGAGCAGCCGCCGCAGGGTTTCTTCGCCCGTGGCGTCGTCGCCGGTGCGTTCGCCTACTGGCGTGCCGGCGACGACGAGCGTGAACTCGCCACGCGGCGGAGTGGCCTGAAAGTGCGCGAGCGCGGCGCTCAAGGGTTCGCGACGGATTTCCTCGTGCAACTTCGTCAACTCACGCGCGACCGCGACTTCGCGGTCGCCGCACGCGGCCAGTAGCGCGCGGAGCGTCGCGCCGACCCGGTGCGGCGCCTCGTAGAGCACGGTGGGATAGGGCGAGAGCGCCAGGCGGGCGAAAAAGACGCGGCGCTCGGTCGCGCCGGTTGGCGGGAAGCCCAGGTACGTAAAGGGGCCGGGGACTAGCCCGGAGGCAACCACCGCCGCCAGAGCCGCCGCCGCGCCGGGCACCGGCGTCACCTGTCCGCCGTGCTCCTGCACCGCACGCACCAGTTCATACCCTGGATCGGAGAGGCCAGGTGTGCCGGCATCGCTGACGAGCGCGACATCCCCGATGGTCAGCGCGGCAAGAACCTGCTCGCGCCGCGCGGCCCGGTTGTGCTGGTGGTAACTGAGCGTCGGCGTGGTGATGCCATAGTGGGCCAGCAGCACGGCGGTATGGCGCGTATCCTCGGCGGCGATCAGCGACACCTCGCGCAGCACGCGCAAGGCGCGCAGCGTGATGTCCTCCAGGTTGCCGATCGGCGTCGCAACGAGATAGAGCGTGTGCAAGGGACGCCTCGACGATAGTTATAGGTTGGCAGGTTGGCAGGTTGCAGGTTCTCGGTAGGCGCAGGCAGTGGCAGATTGACAGAAGTGTTTGCCAGCCCCAACCTGCAACGTGCGAACCTGTAACTTGCAACTTCGTTACGCCGGCGGCGTAATCAGCTCGATCAGGCGCGGCGCGGCCGGGTTGTGCGCCGCGATCGCGCGCAGGCCCTGCGCGGCAGCGGCATTGTCGTAGGCCACCGCGCGGAGGTCAATCTGCCAGCTGTGCCCTGGCCGCCAGGTGAGGAGCGCGTAGCGCGCAAGGTGCGGATTGGGTGTCGGCGCATAGATGTGCGCGACTGCGCCCGGATTGACAATTGTGCTGTCACGCCAGCGCCGTACCAGCGGGATATGCGTGTGGCCGCAGAGAATCAGGCTGGCGCACATATCGCCGAGGTGGCCCGTGAGTGTCTCGTCGGTCATAGCCCAGCGTGGGTGCAGGTTGTCCGGCCCCGGCGCCTGGTGGATGCCGATGAACGGATTGCCGGGCACGCCGTGAACCATCAGAACGTCGCCCTGGCCGCCGGGTGCGCCGTGTACCGTCAGCCGGTATTCCAGCGGTAAGCCGGCCAGGTAGGCGGTCCAGTCCTCGCCGATCTGTGCGCGTGTCCAGCGCGCGTGCTCGCTGCCCCAGGCCGCCAGCCAGTCGGGCCACGCGCCGGGCGCGGTCCAGCGGGTGATGTAACATTCGGTGTTGCCGAAGATCGCCCGGTGCTCGACAGTCGCCAGCAGTTCGAGCGTTTCGCGTGGGTAGGCGAACTTGAACGTCAGGTCACCGCCGACCAGCAGCAGATCGGGCGCGGCCTGGCGCACTTCGCGCAACACCGCTTCCAGGCCATGCAGATTGCCGTGAATATCGGTGAGAAAGGCGATGCGGTAGGGTGTCGTCGTCACAGTGCGCTATCTCGTCTCTCGCTCGGGCGCCATTGCCAGCAGTATAGTCTACCGCTTCCCACCTCCTAACTACCAATTCCTACCGGACACTCTATGAATAGCCACAATCCTGGCGTATGATGAGTGTTACCGAATAGTTGCGTGGGATTTCTTGACGAGTTTATACTGGGAAGTTATGGCCCAACCTGGGATACTGCGATCCCTGAGCGGGCGAATGGGTAGTGTGATGGAGGGTTGGGAACGCAATGGCGCAAGGCCGCGCCGCCGTGATGCCTTACCGCTGGCTGGTGGCGCGCAGCGGGTTGAGCGGCGCGATGCGGCGGAGAATCGCCGGCAGGTGCTTGCGACCGCGCGCCGGCTCTTCGCCGAGCAGGGCGTTGATGGCGTCAATATGGACGATATTGCCCGCGAGTCTGGTGTCGGCAAGGGGACGCTCTATCGCCGGTACGCGCACAAGGGCGAGCTGTGCCAGGCGTTGCTCGACGACAATGCCCGCCAGGCGCAGGCCGATGTGCTGGCCCGGTTACGCGACGATGCGGCAACCGGCGCGTCGGCGCTGGCTGGATTGGAATACCTCCTTGCGCGGCTCGCCGTCTTCAATGAAACCAACGCGCCCCTCCTGAGCGCGGTGCAGGACGCCTCATGTGGCCGCCGGCGGAACTTGCGCTACCGGAGCGCGCCCTACGAATGGCAGCGACTGACCGTGGTGGGCATCCTCCGCCGCGCCATCGCCGGTGGCGAGTGCGCGCCGGTTGATGTTGACTACGCAGCGGACGCGATCCTGGCGCCACTCGATATTGACCTCTTTCTGTTCCAGCGCAACGAGCGCGGCTTTGCGCGCGAGCGCATCATCGCCAGCCTGATTCACCTGCTCGTTGACGGCCTGCGCGCCCGCCCCGCCGACAATCGCTAGCGCAGCGAAGGCGCCGGTCGCCAGTTGTCAGTTGCTTGGACTGAACGTCGCGCCAGCAATCAGGCATCGTGCTGAGGAGAACCCACTGCCCGACTGCCCGTCTGCTCGACTGCCCGACTCCGTCCCGCGCGACAAGGATTCTCTTTCAGCGTATAATCCCACTTGCTATCGCAGTCCGAGCCATCACGTCGTGGAACCTGTCTACCGGCGACCGCCTCCGGGTAGCGAAGGAGTGTTCCATGCCGCGCGCCCGCCTCGTCGCGATCCTGGCCTGCTTCCTGCTGCTTCTGCCACATGTTGCCCTGGCCGCCCCGCGCGCGAGCGCGGCCGTGCCGCCCAATTATGCGCCAGGGCAGATCATCGTCGGTTTCGCGCCTGGCAGCACCGAACAGGCGCGCGACGCCGCGATTGCCAGGCATGGCGGGCGCACGCTCCAGCGGCTTGCCAGCATTCATGCGCGGGTCGTCGCGGCGCCAGCCGGTCATGCGCCCGCGACCGAGGTGAGCGCCTACGCCAGTGAGGACGTTGTGCGCTATAGCGAGCCGAATTACCTCGTTCACGCCGCCGGCCTGCCGAACGATCCGGATCTGGCTGAGCAATGGGCGCTGCACAATACCGGCCAGACCGAGGGCGGGTTGCCGGGCATCGCCGGGGCGGATATTGGCGCGTCGGCGGCCTGGGACACGACGCAAGGCGACCGGAATATCGTCGTCGGAGTGGTAGATAGCGGGATTGATTACACCCATCCCGACCTGGCAGCAAACATCTGGAGCGCGCCGCCCGGCTGGAACCTCAGTGATTGCGGCGCCGGCACACACGGCTACCAGTCGCTCGCCAGCGTGACCGGCTGCGAGCCGTTTGAGGACAACACTGATAGCCACGGCACCCACGTCGCAGGGATTATCGGCGCGGCCGGCGACAATGGGGTTGGTATCAGCGGGGTGAACTGGCGCGTCAGCCTCATGGCGTTGCAGTTCCTCGATGCGCGCGGTACTGGCACGATCAGCGATGCGCTGGCTGTGATCCAATATGCAATCAGCGCGAAGCAGGCTGGTATCAATCTCCGCGTGCTGAATACCAGCTGGGGAAGTACCACCGATTCGCGGGCGCTACGCGACGCAATCGCGCTGGCCGGCGCGAACGACATCCTCGTTGTCGCCGCCGCCGGGAATGAAAGCAGCGACCTGGCCACAACGCCGGTCTATCCCGCCAGTTATGGCGCCGCGCCGTACAACCTGCCGAATATCATTGCCGTCACTGCCACCAGAAACAACGATAGCCGGGTTGTTTCTTCCGATTTCGGCCTGGCCGTGCCGCTTGGCGCGCCGGGGTGGTACATCCGCTCTACCGTACAAGGTGGCCGCTACGCCGAGTACACTGGCACCTCGCAGGCGGCAGCCTATGTCAGCGGCGGCGCGGCACTCGTCCTGGCGGCGCCTGGCCTGGGCAGCCTCAGCGCCACCGACCTCAAGACGCGCCTCCTTGCCTGCGGCGACGCGGTGTCCGTGCTGACAGATTTCACGGCCACCGGCCGTCGTCTTGATGTCGGCAACTCAGTGACAAATACCAACTGCGCGCCGGTGTACAGCCTGAACCTCTCCGCCACCACGGGCGGCAGCATTGTGCCGTCCCTGCCCGGTCCCTATCCAGCAGGCAGCCGCATCACCGTCACCGCGACGCCCGCGCCAGGCTATACGTTCGTCAACTGGACGATTGACGGCGCGACCGGCGCGACCGCGAATCCCTACACCTTCTCGCCTCTGGCCGCTGACCATACAGTGAGCGCCCAATTTGCGCCGGCGCCGACCTATGCGCTTGCGCTGTCGGCGAGCGGCCCAGGTCGCGTTTCCGCAACGCCAGCTGGGCCATCCTACGCCGCCGGCACGCAGGTTTGTCTCACCGCCACACCGGACACCAGCGCCTTCTTTATCGGTTGGACGGTTGACGGGCAGGACGCGAGCAAAGAGATGTCTATTTGCCTGACGATGGACCGCGATCATACCGCCGTGGCGAACTTTGCCCAGACACCGCCCAGCGCCGGCCACACACTGACTTTACCCGCCGTGCCCGGCGGCACGGCGCAAGCGTCGGCGCCGAATCCAATCAAGGACGGCGCGAACGTGACGATCGCCGCGCGGCCCGACGCTGGCTATTTCTTCACCGGCTGGCTTGTGGATGGTGTCGCTGCCGGGAATGCTAATCCCTATACGCTGACCATGACTGCTGACCACACGGTGACGCCCGTCTTCGTGCCAGCGCGAATCTTACTGCTCTCCTCTTCTGGTGGTGGCAGCGCGAAGGCGGACGCGCCCGGCTGGCGCGGCGGTTCGCCATACCCGGATGGAGTAGTTGTCACCTTGACGGCGACACCGAATACAGGGTATGTCTTCACCGGCTGGACGATTGATGGCGTGTTCCAGGGTTGGGCCAATCCGCTCACTATGACGATGAATGACGCCCACAGCGTCGTGGCGAACTTTGCCCGCCGGCACAGCTATCCCGATCTGCCACCCGGCCCCGCGCCGTACGAAGCCGTCAGCCAGTTGACGGCGCGGGACATTATCCGGGGGTATAAGAACGGCGATGTTGGCCCGGCCGACCTGACCCTGCGGGCGCAGATGGCGGCGCTGATCGCCCGCGCGATGGGCTGGGACACCGAGAACTGGGGCACAGCCTTTCCCGATCAGGGGCCGATTGACGACGACCTCTGGCGCAATGTCGGCACGCTGGCGCACTACGATGTCGCGCGCGGCTACCCTGATGGCACCTATCGGCCGCTCGACCCGGTGCTGCAAGCGCAAGTCATCAGTTTCATCACGCGTGGGATGGTCGCGCGACACTACTGGTCGCCGGTGACGGAGGACGAACCGGCCCTCTATCCCAACGTGCCGCTCGCCTCCGGGCACCGCTTCGACCTGCTGACCTACTACCACAATGCCGGCGCGATTCCCGGCGCCGCGCCAGAGCAACCGTGGCTGCCCTGGGCTGAACCAGCAACGCGCGGCTGGTTCGCGCTCGCGCTCTGGCAGGCGCTCGATAGTTACTTCGGCGTTGACCGCGTGCCGTAGGTGCTGTTGCAGGTTGACATGTTGCAGGTTTCTTGAGGATAAGGCACTGCCTATCTTAATGGAAGGCGCTCGCACCGAGGCCGAGGCGCTCGCCATCGCCGCGTCGCTGCGCTTACCGCCGCACACCCATATACTTACACCGCCGTTCTATGACTGATGGGCGACGATTCGAGTAGGAGGAGTGGGTGACGAGACTGGCGATTCTGGCGGACATTCACGGGAATCTGCCGGCGCTAGAGGCGATAGAGGCAGACCTGGCACAGTTCCCGGTGGATCAGGTAGTCGTCGCGGGCGACATCATCAATTGGGGGCCGTTCTCGGCGCAGGTGACCGAGCGGGTGCTGGCGGCTGGCTGGGCGGTGCTACGTGGCAACGCCGAATATTATCTGCTCGACTACGACACGCCCCGTGCGCCCGCGACCTGGAGCGATCCCGTTGCCTTCCCGCTCTTGCCCTGGCTGCGCCGCCAGTTGTCGCCCACGTTGCAGGCGCGCATCGCCACCTGGCCCGACACAATCGCCGTGCGCCCGACTGACGCGCCGCCACTGCGGGTCGTCCACGGTTCGCCGCGCAGCCCGTTCGAGGCCATTCGCCCCCAGGTGACCGAAGCCGAGCTGGCGCCGATGCTGGCCGGCATCGAGGAGGAGACGATCATTGCCGGCCACACGCATGTGGCAATGGACCGGCAGATCGGGCGCTGGCGCGTGCTCAACCCCGGCTCGGTCGGCGTACCGCTCGACGGACAGTTTCTGGCGCGTTACTTGCTGCTCGAAGGCGGCGCTGCCGGCTGGCGCGTGACCTCCCGTCAGCTACCGTTCAGCAACGAGGCTGTCTTCGCTGAGTTCGCGCGCCAGCGATTCCGCGACGAATGTGGTGTCGTCGGCCACTTCGTGCTGGAGGAGTTTCGCACCGCCCGGCTCGGACTCGCGCCGTTCCTGCGCTGGCGGCAAGCGGTTTGCCCCGACGCGCCACTCAACGAGGAGACGCTCGCGCGCTTCCGCACGGTTGACCCCGACCTGTATACCGCCGCTCATCACCTGGTCGCCAGGCGCGAACTGGCCCGACCGTGCCCGGCGCGGTAGGATGGGGCGCGGCCAACTGGCCGTCCCACTTCCGCTGCGAAGTGAGCCGCGAGAACCAGGAGGGAGATAGCGTGGTAGCAGTTGGTCAGCCGGCGCCCGATTTCACGTTGTACAAGGACGGCGCGACGACGATGTCGCTCGCGGACTTTCGCGGGCAGAATCTCGTGCTCTTCTTCTTTCCTAAGGCGTTCACCGGCACCTGCGAACGGCAGGTGAGCACGCACGCCCAGGCGATTGACCAGTTCAACGCTCTTGACGCGCAGGTCGTCGGCGTCAGCACCGACCAGACGCCGACGCTGGCGAAGTTTGCCGAAACCTGCGAGGCGGCCGGCAAGGTGACGCTGTTGAGTGATTTCCGGCACCAGGCGGTCCAAGCTTATGGCGTCGCGGTCGAGACCGGCTCGCTGGCGAACCAGCGCGCGGTCTTCATCATTGACCGCGACGGCGTCGTGCGCTACACCCACATCGAGCCGGCGCCGTCGAATTACCAGGGCGTCGAACCCGAGCTGGCGGCGTTGAAGGAAATTCAGGGCGATAAGTAACAGTCCTCACCCCCTGCCCCCTCTCCCGTGTCACGGGAGAGGGGGGCAGGGGGTGAGGGTTGCTTCCCTCAGCGGCCGGCCAGCGCCTGAATCGTCGCCAGGTGCTCCTCGTCGTGGCCATACGTATTGCCGACGATCCAGCCAACGACCGGATCGTCGCTAGTGTTCTCAGCGTCCGGCTGGTAGTGCGAATAGGGCTTCTCCAGGTCGGCGTCGCTCATCCCGCCCAGGATAGCCAGCACACGTTCCTGTGCCTGCCGGAAATCGGCTTGCACATCCGCCGGTGCGCGATCGTGGTTGCGCTGGTAGAGAATAGCATTGACGTCGTCAATATCGTCAGAATTGGCGGTTTCGCCGGCGGGCTGCTGGTCCAGGCCGATTGCCGCTTTCCGGTCGGCGCCTTCGAGCAAGGCGATCAGGGAATGGCGCCAGACCGCCAGGTGTGCCAGGTGATCCTTGATTGACCAGCCGCCGTCCGGGCCAGGCGCGGTCAACTGCTCGTCACTCAACCCGTTGGCCGCCTGCTCGACGGCGCCGTAGGCGTGCTTGATCCGGGCCACTAACGCGGTCATGTCGCGCAGTTCGTCTGTCGTCGCGGTCATCGCTTCCTCCTGCTCTGTCTGCGAACGCGGCCGTTCCACGGTCACACGGACACTGTAGCACGCAAGGCGGACACAACTGATCCTAATTCCGCCGCGCCTGTTGGACTGGCCACGGTATCAGCGTAACGCTGTGATTGGCAGTACGATACAGGCGGTAGGACGGCGGAGGCGGGACAAGTCACCTGGCTGGTGTCGAGGAGGCAACCATGGCGCTCACAGGCGACCGCTATGCCGGCACGTATGCAGGGCACACCATCGAACTCGTGCGGAACAACTGGAACAAGACGCTCACGCTGCTGATTGACGGGCAGGAAGTGGCACGCGAATCATGCGCGCTGCCGCACGACATCACGCTGACTGGCATCGTTGAACACGACGGCGCACGACACACCGTGGTCGCGAAGTCGGTGCCCCACTTCCCAGCAACGACGGACACCATTGAGGTAGATGGCACGGTGTTGCTGCTGACCAAGACGAAATAGGCGACGAGCAGTGCATGGGGTCGGTAGGGGAGATTGTTATGGATCCATTCTGGCTAAAGGTGCTCATTTGGATGGTCCCGTCCTTTATCCTAGGCCAGTTTACAGCGCGGTCACAACAAGCATTTCTGCGGCGGTACAAGGCCCGCCATCCCGATCACCTGCCGTCTTTCAACAAGTCGGTGGTGCCTACACCTCGGCTGTTCTGGCCCTACCTGCGCGTTCAACTAACGCATCAGGCCGATAAGACGCTTGAGCAAATGCGTCGCAGGATCTGGCTCTACGAAGTTGCAACTCTCGCGTGGAGTATCGGCATCTGGTGGGTAATCACTCGATAAGTCTATTAATCACCTTGAGGCGCAACGATGCTCTTTTGGGTAGTGTTGATCGTCTGGATTGTTCCGCTGATTGTCCTGGGGGTAATGGCTGTTGCCGTGCATGGCATACTTGCGACGCTATTGAACACAGCGCCAGCGCGCTACTGCCATGGGGGATACAAGTCGTTTGGATCATTGGTGGATTTGTGCTCATTGTTGTGACCTCTCATCGGCCAGCTGCCCCATTGCCTCGGCGTGCTCGCGCTTCGCCTCCTCGCGGAGCGCGTCGTCAACCAGCACGTCAATCGCCGTCATCGCCAGGCTCTTGGCCCCGGCGATAATCGCCGCGTGGCCGCGTTCCGTCTTCGTCGCCGTCGCGACTTCCTTCGAGTGCCAGCCGGCCTCGGCGCCACAGATGCCGAGATAGGCGTAGACCGCAGGCACCTTGTGACTGACGTTGCCAAAGTCGGTCGAACCGGAGCCGTCACGCGCCCGTTCATCGCGCACATCGCGTCCCAGCGCCTCCAGGTTCTGGCGCAGCACTGCGCCCAGCGCGTGGTTTGGCACCATGTTGTAATAGGGCCGGATGTATTCATGCCATTCAAGCCGAGCGCCGGTCGCCAGCGCGCCGGCTTCGGCGCAGGCGACGACCCGCTCGACCAGCTCCTCGCAGTAGGCCGGGTCGGCGCCGCGCACGCGGAAGCGGCAGGTCGCCAGTGGTGGAATCACGTTCGGCGCGCCGCCCCCATAGGTGATCACGCCGTGGATGCGCGCATCGGAGCGCACCTGCTGGCGCAGCAAGCCGACGCTGTTGAACATGACAATGACCGCGTCGAGCGCGTTGATCCCCTCGTGTGGGTTCGCGGCGGCGTGCGCCGGGCGGCCATGAAAGGCGAAGTCGAGACCGTGCGCGACGAGCGAGGAACTGAGCGAGACGACATCTTCGGTCATCGGGTGAATCATAATCGCCGCGTCTACGTCGTCGAAGTGACCGTGATCGAGGATCGGAATCTTGCCGCCCGCGTTCGGCACCGCCGATTCTTCGGCCGGCGTGCCGAGTACGACGACCGAGCCGGGCAGGCGGCCGGCCAGTGACGAGAGGGCGATGCCCGCGCCAATCGCGGCGGTGGCGATGATGTTATGACCGCAACCGTGGCCGACGTCCGGCAGCGCGTCATACTCCGCAATGATCGCGACCTTGCCGCCCTCGCCCGGCGTGCCGCCCGGCAGGCGAGCCTCGAACGCGGTCGGCAGTCCGGCGATGCCGCGCGTCACATCGGCGCCGAACTCGTCGAGCAGCGCGGTCAGCCGGGCCGACGCCTGGTGCTCTTGCAGCCCAAGCTCGGGGTTATCCGCCATCCAGTCGCTGGTCTCGATTAGCAGCCGCGCCACGCGCTCGACCTCCTGGGCCGCGAGCGCCTTCAATTCCTCGACATTCTCAACCTTCACGGCCATTGCCGCCTCCCTGTCCCCGCGTGTGCCGGCGCCCACGCTGGCCCGGCCCGGCGATTATAGCGCCGGACGGAGCCGTTGGTCGTCGGCCTTTGGCCTGGCTTGGCGCCAGCAGATGAGCGCGACACTGCTGAGAGGCTACGCCGAATGCATTCGGCGCGCAGGGAGACCCACTGCGTGGGTACCCCGCCACAACGTCCCTGCGGGACTACGGCTGGTCAACCTGTGCGCCAAATAATCGGCCCCGGCCATATAGCGAACCCAGTCCCCGGCGGGGGACTTCGTGGCCGTGAGGCCATGTAGCCCCGGATTTCAATCCGGGGTGGTTCTCATCGCCATCGCACCTGTCTACGAGCACCGTACCGACCAGAACTGACTGCCCGACTCGCCCATGGCGGCATGAAACCTGCACAGAGAGACGCCGAACACAACCGATCGGGCCGATGGCGCGCTCGCCATAGCAGTGCAGCGCGCCGCCGTATGATCGCCGGAGAGCGATGTGTGTCGCGAGGACACTGGAGCAGGATGAGCGCGGTACTACAGTCTTCTGACCAGACGACGAAACAGGAAACGCGGCGTTATGCGCCGCCAATCGCGAGTTACCGCGTGCAACTCCACGCGGGGTTTCCGTTCGAGCAGGCGCGCGCACTGGTGCCCTATTTCGCACGATTGGGTATCTCGCACCTCTACTGCTCCCCAATCTTCACCGCCGCGCCGGGCAGCACGCACGGCTACGACGTGGTCAATCACAATCAGGTCAATCCCGAACTGGGCGGGCTGCCCGCGCTCTATGCTCTGAGCGAGACGCTGATCACCCACGATATGGGCCTGATTGTGGATATTGTGCCCAATCATGTCGGCCTGGCGACCAGCGCGAATCCCTGGTGGCGCGATGTGCTGCGCTTCGGCCCGGCGTCCCCCTACGCGCCGTACTTCGACATCAACTGGAGCACGCAGCCGCACTTGCCGTCCGGCGTGCTGGTCTATCCGATTCTCGGTCAACCCTTCGGCGCCGCGCTGGAAGCGGGCGAACTGCGCCTGCGCGTGCTTGATGACGACCTCTGGCTCTGCTATTACGACCATCGGCTGCCGCTGGCGCCGCGCACGTACCAGGACATCATCGGCCTGCCGCCGGTCGACCTGCGCGGCGAATTGAACGACCCGGCGTCGCTGGCCGATATCCTCGGTGTGCTTGAAGGACTGGATGCTGCTCCGCCGGAAGAAGCGGACGGCTTGCTGGCGCGTTTTCGGCAGCTGCTGGCTTCCGAACCCGCGCTCGCCCGGTATATCGAGCGCCGGCTGGCCGAGTTGAACGGCACGCCTGGCGAGCCGGCAAGTTTCGATCGCTTGGAAGCGATCCTGGCGCGACAACACTACCGTCTGAGTTACTGGCGCGTCTCCGGCGAAGACATCAACTACCGCCGCTTCTTCGACATCAACGAGCTGGCCGCGATCCGCGTCGAGCGCGAAGATGTCTTCGTGGCGACACACCAGCTGCTCCAGGAACTGGTGCGGCAGGATATTGTCACCGGCGTGCGCGTGGACCATGTGGACGGCCTCTTCGATCCGGCCGGTTACCTGTTGCGATTGCGCGCCTGGCTGGACGAGGCCAGCACGGGCCACCAGATTCCGATCTGGGTCGAGAAGATTGTGGAGGAGGGCGAAGCGCTGCCCGCCGACTGGCCGGTTGCCGGCACGACCGGCTACGACTTCATGGCCCATACCGATGGCTTGTTCATTGACCGGGGCACCGTGGTCGAGACAACGCGCACGTATGAGCGGTTTGTCGAAGGACCAGTGCGCTTTCGGCAGCTGCGCTACGACGCGCGCCGGCAGATCGCGCGCACAGCGTTCGCCGGCGAAATCAATGTGCTGGCGATGCAACTCCACGCGATCGCGCAACGATCGCGCTGGCATCGAGACCATACGCTGCGCGCCCTGCGTAACGCGATTGAAGCGGTGCTGGCGACCTTCCCAGTCTATCGCACTTACATCGTCGGCGCCGGCAGCGGTCCCCAGGATCGCGCCAATGTCGAGGCCGCGCTGGTCGAGGCGCGGCGGCGCGAGTTGACGCTCTCGCCCGACGCGCTCGACTTTCTGGCCGAGGTTCTGCTGCTGGAAGGCGACAATCTCGATGCCGAGGAGCAAGAACGCCGCCGGCAATTCCGCCGCCGCTTCCAGCAGCTGTCCAGCCCGGTGATGGCGAAAGGCTTCGAGGATACCGCCTTCTACCGCTACAACCGCCTGGTCTCGCTCAACGAGGTGGGCAGCGATCCCGCGCTGTTCGGCAGCACCCCCGACGACACCCACGCCTGGTTCGCCACGCGCGCCCGCGACTGGCCGCACGCGATGTCGGCC
>DASUBC010000266.1:0-2444 GCA_035763465.1 Thermomicrobiales bacterium | reverse complement strand
GCCGCCCACCCGCCGCCCCTGCCAGGCCGCGCCGTGCGCTTGCGCCGCGTCCTCGATCAGCGCCAGGCCATGCCGCTCGGCCAGCGCGCCCAGTGCAGCAAGGTCGGCCGCGCCGCCATACAGATGCACCGGTAGCAGCGCCCGCGTGCGCGGCGTGATGCGCGCCGCCGCCGCCGCCGGGTCGAGCGTGGCCGTCACCGCGTCCACATCGGCGAAGACCGGCGTCGCGCCCGTCCGGCTCACTGCGAGCGCGCTGAACGTCGCCGTCATCGCCGGCACGATTACCTCGTCGCCCGGCCCGATATCGAGCGCCCGCAGCGCCAGTTCGATCGCGTCGGTGCCATTCGCCACACCAACGGCGTGCGCGACGCCGAGCCAGGCGGCGAACTCGCGCTCGAACGCCGCGACTTCCTCACCCAGCACGAACCAACCGCTCGCCAGCACCCGCTGCACCGCCGCGTCAAGCGCGGCCTTGTGCGCCAGGTACCCACGCTTGCTATCGGCAATCGGGATCATGGGTCGCTTCGCTCCATCTACGACCCTCTCCCCGCCTCGCGATCGCTCGGCACCCCTCGTCCGTGGCACGGGCGAGGGGCTGGGGGGGGGGACCGTCACTCAGCACCCGTATACGCATCCCAGTGCTGGCGGTAGAAGGCGACGGTGCGGGCCAAACCCTCGCGCAGCGGCACGCACGGACGCCAGCCGAGCGTGCGGGCGATCTTCGACCAGTCGGTGTATACGTCGCCGATGTCAATCGCCTTGCGCTCCGGCGGGAACGGGACCAGGCTGTAGCCGCCACCGCCGCCGGCCACGTCGAGCAGCACTTCGACTGCGTCGCGCAGGCTGACCGGCTCACCGCCGAGGTTGAAGACCTGGCCGTCAGCGGCGGGGCTGGTCGCGGCCAGCAGGATCGCCTCGACGACATCGTCCACATAGTTGAAATCGCGGCGTTGCTCGCCGTCGCCGAAGAGCTCGATGGGCCGTCCCTCGACCGCCAAGCGAATCAGCCAGCCGATCGCCGTCTGCCGGTTGTGGCGGATCAGCATTCGGGGACCATAGGTGTTGGTCAGCCGCAACGAGGTCGTGCGGATGCCGTAGACCTGATGATAGAGGATGTGATACGCCTCGCCCGCGATACTGTTGATGCCGTTCACATCCACCGGGTGCTGAATGTGCCGCTCGTCAATCGGCAGATACTGCGCGCGGCCATATTGCTGCCGCGTGGCGGTATGCACAACGCGGATTTCTGGGTTGTAGTGACGGCATGCCTCCATCAGCGCGAGCTGGCTGCGGCAATTAATCTCCAGGTCGGTGAAGGGATCGCGCATCGAGTCAATATGGCTGACCTGCCCGGCCAGATTGAACAGAAAACGCTGCCCGCGCACGAGATAGCGGAAGCTGTGCTCGTCGCGCACATCGGAGATATTGATCGTCACCCGGTCGTGGAGGTCCGCGACATTGGCGAGATTCCCGCCCGCGCCGGGGAGCATCGAATCCACGATCGTCACGCGCGCCCCAAGCGCCACCAGACGCCGGGCCAGCGTGCTGCCGATGAAGCCTAGCCCCCCGGTGATCAAGACCGGCGCGCCCAGGAAAGCGCCCGCGAAAGCGTCCGGATCGGGGCGGTCCATCAGCCCTGACTCCGTGGCTGCCGCGCCACCGACGCTTCGCCAGCCGGCAGGCCGCGCACGCGCAACTGCCACCAGAACGAGAGGATATTGACGGCGGTATGCCAGATGCGTGGGATGTTGAAGAACTGCGACTTCCCATAGGCGCGGTGAAAATGATGCACCGGCACTTCGGCGAAGACGCAGCCGGCATCCTGCAATTTCTTCACCAGTTCGAGGCAGATCATCCCGCTATCGGAGGTCAGTTGCACCTGCTCCAGCGCGGCGCGGCGAATGAGCCGGAAGTCGCAGTCAACGTCGCGCAATTTGAAGCCGAAGAGCAGCTTCATTCCCCAGTGATAGAGGCGGCCAACCACAATCCGGCCCAGCGGATCGGAGCGGCTGATCTTGTAGCCGTTGACAATATCCACGCCGGGAGACAAAGCCGCCGCCAGCAGCGTTAATTCGCGTGGATCGTACTGACCGTCGCCGTCAGTATAGAAGATCAGTTCTTTGGTGGCGCTGGCGAAGCCAACTTTGAGCGCACCGCCATAGCCGAGGCTCTGGCGATGGGTGAGGACACGCAAATGGTCGAAGCGTGGCGCGAGTTCTTCAAGCACCTCGACGGTGTAATCGGTACTGCCATTCTCGACGACGATGACTTCGTAGTCGTCGGTCAGCGCCCGGCAGGTGCGATCCGCCTCGATGACCAGGCTGGCGATCGTCCCACCATCGTTATAGGCGGGAAAGAAGACCGTGATACTGGGCTGCTTTGTTCCAGGCACACCCGGCCCCTCCGACGAACGATTGACGAACGCCCGGCGCATGCTGCATCGC
>DASUBC010000265.1:0-2870 GCA_035763465.1 Thermomicrobiales bacterium | reverse complement strand
ACGGCGCCTGGCTGCTTTCTCAGTGCTGATCTAGCGCACTGCCCGACCGCCCGACTGCCCGACTGCCCGACTTCACTTCAGTACGTCAAACTTCCCGTTCTTCACGACCTGGATGACGGGCGGGTGGTCGGCGTCGCGCTGCGGCGTGAAACTGAACTTACCGAGCGGCGTAGTCAGGTCTTTGGTCTGGGCCAGCGCGTCGCGCAGCGCCTTGCGGTCGGCGTTCGCGCCCGCGCGCTTCAAGGCGTCGGCCATGATGTAGACGCCGCTGTACGCCTGCGCCGCGAACTGGTCGGGATCGGCGTTGTACTTGGCCTTGTAGGCCGCGATGAACTTCTGGTTTTCCGGCGTATCGTTGGCCGAGTTCCAGGCCGCGCCGACGATGACGCCTTCGGCCGCCGCGCCCGCGCCCTTGATGATCGCCGGCGAGTTGAGACCGTTGCCGCCGATCAGCGCGCCTTTGAAGCCGAGGTCGCGCGCCTGCTTGACGATCAGCGTGCCCTCGTTCGCCAGCGCCGAGACGACGATGGCGTCGGGATTGCCGCCCTTGATCTCGGTCAGCTGGGCCGAGAAGTCGGTGTCGCCCTTCGCGTAGGTCTGCGGCGTGGAGTACTGGATGCCGTTGTCGTCGAGCGCCTTCTTGAAGACGTCGAAGCCGGACTTCGTAAAGGCGTCGTCGTTGCCGTAGATGATGCCGACCTTCTTCAACGTCAGCTTCTCTTTGGCCGTCTTGATTGTCACCGGGATGACCTGCGCTTCGGCGAGGGAGTCGCGGAAGATGTAATCGCCAATCGTCGTGATGCCGTCCGCCGTGGTCGAGACGCCGAGCACCGGCACGCCGGCCTGCTGCGCTGAGGGATCGGTCGCGACGGCGGTGTTACTGAGGGTCGGGCCGATGATCGCGATGACCTGGTCGGTCTTGATGAGTTTGTCGAACGCGGTGATACCCTGGTCTTTCTTGCTGGCGTCGTCCTCGACGATCAGCGACAGCTGCACGCCGGGGATCACGTTGCCGCTGTTGACCTCGTCCACGGCCATCTTGACCGCGTTCTGCTGCACCGTACCGTAGACCTGCGCGTCGGCGGTGAGACTCAGTACCGCGCCTAACTTGACTGACTTCGCCGGGCCGGTCGCACCGCCGCCAGCCGGTGTGCCGCCGCTCGTCGGAGTAGCGGCTTTCGTCGTCGTGCTGCTCGCGCTGCCGGTGGCCGCTGCGCTGCTCGTAGTCGCCGCAGCGGACGTCGTGCTTGCGGCTTTCGAGGTCGTGGTGGCGCTACTGCTTGCTGCCGCCGCCGCGCTGGAGGTGCTACTGGACCAACTCGTGGCGGTTGTCGCCGTGGGGCTGCTGCTGCCACACGCGATCAGAAAGGCAGCGATCGCCGACCCTGAAAAGCCCAGCAGCGCGGCCCGGCGCACAAACTCGCGCCGCGACAGCCGGCCCCGACGCATGTCCTCCATTAATCTCCGCGCTGATTCGTCAACCATGATGCCCTATCCTCCACGCACCTAAAAGTTGCACACGCTCGGCGACGTCCCGGTTCTCGCCCGATCCTGACCCGGATTGAGGACGCTACGGCGCGCCGGTTGGTTCCCTCGGCGGTGAGTAATGCTGGCGATTTATAGCATAGGAAAGTGTTGTGGGAAAGGACAGCCCTCACCCCCGCTCGCTCCGCTCGCATCCCCTCTCCCGTCACCACGGGAGAGGGGTGCCGCCCGCCGGGGTACCCGCGTGCGGGTCGCGGGGTGAGGGTCGTTACGCGTCGAAGACGCGGATCGTCAGGTCGGTTGGTGTGCGGCCGTTGGTCGCGTCCTGGTCTTGCGGGCAGGCAGAGACGGCGATGATCACATCAGTGAGGGCGCGCAGCACGACGTAATCGCCCGGCTCGGAGAGCGGTTCGCGCACTTCCAGTTCGCCCCGGCGCAGGATCGCGACGTGCATGAAGAGGTTGATCGGGTCGGGCAGCGCATTGCTGGGAATGTCGTACTCATTCAGCGCCGTGGTCAGGTTGTCGCGACAGTTCGGATGGTCGGTCAGCCCGTAGTGGAAGAGGTAACGTTTGCCGTCGCAGGCCGGCATCGTCAGGTCGTGGCGGCCGACGGTGTCCTCTTCGAGCCGCAGCATCCACGAGCGGCGATTGCTGACGATAGTGCCATTGAGTGTCAGCACGATCGAGCCGAGATTCTCGCGCGTGTGCGAGACGGATGCCCATTCGCTCCGGTCGGCCTGGCGGAACGCCACCAGAGCGCAGACCTGCTTCCCCGCCTCGTCAACAATCTGAAAACGGCCGCCTTCCTTGACGGTGAACGCCTTGCCGGTGCCGGCCCGCACCGTGATCAGTTCGCGTGGACTGGCGAAGGCATTACCGGTCGTGTCTGTCGCAACCGGCGCAGTGGTCTCAGCGGCGGTTTCCTCCACAGGGGCTGCTGCTTCACCAGTGCTCGCCTCTGCGACTGGCGCTGCGTCCGGCGCAGTGGTTTCCTCCACGACCCGCGCGGCCATCTCTGGACTGTCGGTTGCCGCAGATGCTGTGGATTCCTCCGTTGTGCTGGCTTCCGCGACCGGCGCAGGCGCTGTGTTCGTCGCAGGCTCGGTGTTAGTCTCGGCGGCAGGCGCCGTAGGCGGCGTTTCCGTGGCGGTGTCGGTCGCGGCCTCGGCTGGCCGCACCGCGATGGTTTCGGTCGCCGCCGGTTGCTCCTCTGGTTCGGCGTGGGCTCCTTCGGGCGCGGTACGCTCCGCGTCTGATCCGGACATGGGCAGTGCTCCTTTCGTCAAGTGTCATTATGGCTATCCCGCGCCGCGCGCTGCAACAGCAGCCAGGCGCGAGCATCTACCTTGCCGTGCCATGCGGGGCGGAGTATAACGCAGGGCA
>DASUBC010000264.1:0-2048 GCA_035763465.1 Thermomicrobiales bacterium | reverse complement strand
TCGTAGGCGATGCCGGGCGCGACTTTTACGGCAAGCGCCGGCACAGCCGTGCGCCAGGCGAGTACTTGCGCCAGTGGCGGCTGGTAGGCGACGGTGGTGAAGATGCGGCGACCTTCGGCGGTGCGCCGGCCTGGATCGCAGAAAAGCGCGTCGGCGCGTGGCGGCGGCAGGGTGGCGAGATCGGCCAGTACCGGCTGAATACGTTCTGCGACCCCGTACGCGCGGGCATTCTCGCGCGCCAGCAGCAGGCGCAATGAGTCGCGGTCCACCGCGACAACGCGATGCTCGGCTGCCAGCGCGAGCGCGTCGCCGCCGAGACCGCAGGCGAGGTCGGCGACGACGCCAAACGGCGTGAAACGGCGTGCGCGATAGCGGGCGATCGTCTCGCCAGTCGCCTGTTCAAGCCCCTCCCTGGTGAAGTACATCGCCGCCGCGCGGGAAAACTTGCCGCCGCGCGCCGCCCGCTGGCGCAGCAACGCCTGCTCAACCGCCGCCGCCGCCAGCGCGGGCGGGTATGTGCGGCGTAGCGCCATTAGCGCACCCAGCGTTGCCGCCTCGGTCGGGGCGAGTGCTTCGGCTGCCGCGAGCGCGGCCTGCCCGGCCGGGCCAAGCAGCGCACGAAAGGTCTCGACGTCCATTGTCCTCCTGTCGCTCGAAGCTGGTAGACCCTGTGCTAGGATAACGCAGGGTTGGAGGCACAACCGAATAGTCGCAATAGCCGGACGAGGAAGGGAGAGGTGATGGCGACCACGACCGATAGGCTGAGCTATCAGGTTATTGAAGGGTGGGAACAACTACCGGCTGGGCACCGGCACGGCGATGTCGTCGGCGTGGCGGTGGATTCGCGCGACCGCGTCTTTATCTACACGCGCGCCGAGGCCAGAGTCATCGTCTACAACCGCGATGGTTCTTTCGCCGCCTCCTGGGGCGAGGGCTTCTTTACCGCGCGGACGCACGGCCTCACCATCGCGCCGGACGATACGGTCTATTGCGTTGATGAAGGACGGCAGGTTGTCTACCACTTTACGCCGGACGGCGCGCTACTCCAGACGATCGGCACGCCCGATGTCACCGCCGATACCGGCTATGACGGCCGCTCGCTGACGAGCATCACGCGCGGTGGCCCGCCCTTCAATCGCCCGACGAACCTGGCCGTCGCCCCGAACGGCGAGCTGTACGTCAGCGATGGGTACGGCAATGCGCGGATTCATCGCTTCAGTGCAGCGGGAGAACTTCTCCAGTCCTGGGGTGAGCCGGGCAACGGGCCAGGGCAGTTCAACCTGCCGCACGGCCTCGCTGTGCTGGCCGATGAACGCGTTGTGGTGGCCGACCGGGAGAACGATCGGCTTCAGTTCTTCAGCCCGGACGGCGAATATCTCGATCAGTGGACCGATGTCCAGCGCCCGACCAATATCGCGGTTGACGGCGAGGGGCGGCTCTATGTCTCCGAACTGTGGCGCCGGGTGGGCGATCCCTCATTCCGCCTGGGTGACACCACTGACGACCGGCCCGGACGGGTCAGTGTCTACGATGCCAGCGGCGTGGTGCTGGCGCGCTGGGGCGGACCGGACCGCTGCGCCCCTGGCAACTTCTGCGCTCCGCACGATATCTGCGTGGATTCGCACGGCGACGTCTATGTCGGCGAGGTAACCGAAACGTTCGGTGTCCGCCCCGGCCTGGTGCCGGCTGATTGCCACACATTGCAGAAGTTCGCGCGAGAGACAAGCTAACGTAGCGAACGCACCAACGTTGTAGCGCCCCTGATCGCCGACGGGTTGCACTTTGCGACACCACGACGCGCTGGTATACTCCTGTTCTGGCGGGCTGCGGGGGAAAGGCTCCGCCACCAGACCACGCCGGCACGGTGGAATAATTATGAATGACTTCAGCGGCGCAGAAGAAGCAGATTCACACTCCGAGTTCGGCGAAATCTTGATGCACCCGGACGAGGCCAAAGCGATCTTTCAGACCGAATTGACCCGCCAGGTCTTGCGCCGGGGGATTGCGGTGGAAAACCTGCAACCACGCATGGTGCCGCAGCTCATCGA
>DASUBC010000263.1:0-13299 GCA_035763465.1 Thermomicrobiales bacterium | reverse complement strand
GCCGCCATCAGCGAGCCAGCGGTCTTTGAAGACACCGGCGACCCAGTGCCCGGTCTGCGGGAACCAGAGCGGCTCCGCCCAGCCAGGCACTGGCGTGCCGGTGAGCGGCAGCGTCGTGGTTACACTGGCGGGCAAGGAAGGCGCGGGCAGTGTGGCAAAGACTGCGCCGGCTGGCTTAAGGCTGCCGTCGCGCCGAAAGAGGCCCATCCAGTCCACAAAATCGAACGAGCGCACTGCCGGGCCAGCAGTCAAGTCCCAGAGCAGCCATTGCACCGCGCCGGCGATGTGCTCATCTTCTACCGTGGCGACGATCTGCTCGTAGACATAGCGCTGCGTCTCTTCGCTGTATGCCTGGGGATTGTACGGGTGGCCGGTCGGCCAGCCGACCTCTTCGAGGAGGATGGGCTTCCCGGTCCTCGTCTTCATGTCGCGCACATGCTCGCCGATTCGACCGCCGTCATAGTCGTGGACGGCGACAAAGTCCACCAGGTCAATGGGGAGCGGCTGGCCGGGCTGGGCGGCCCAGACGTTCTGGTAAGCGCCGAAGCCAATCGTTAACGGATGGTTGGTGTCCAGGCGGCGCACGGCGGCGGCCATGCGCGCCAGCCAGTCCACCACGCCGGCGGCGCTGGGACTTTGCTGCCAGCCAGGGTAATGATCCGGTTCATTATGCAAGTCCCAGGCGAGCACGCGATCGTCGTCGCGGAAGAGCGAGACGATCGTCGTCAGGTAGTTGAGCTGGGCGGCTTCCAGCGCGCTGCCCGGCGCGCCCCAGTCATCGGAGAAGTCAAAGAGGGTGAGAATGACGCGCAGATTGGCGTTGCCCGCAATCTGCACCAGCTGGCGTAGCTCGTCGAGATAGACGGAATTGACCGCGCCGGTGGTGTCCGTCCAGCCGTACTTCACCCCATAGGGCACCAGGATACGGAGGGTATTGAGACCGAGCTGGTTGGCGCCAGTGGTAACTTCCTGAGCGACCTGTGGCCCATACCAACGCTGCCACATGTCGTTCCAGGGCGCGTCGCGCTGGTAATAGTTCGCCCCCTTGATCGTTATCGGACTGCCATCCAGCACGAAACCATCGCCTTGGATGGTGACGAAGTGCGGGCCGGCCGGCGCATCCGCCGCACGAGCCAGTCCACCAGCGCCAAACTGCGCCAGCATGAGTGCCAGGATGAGCGCCGCACAGGTGAGGCAGCGCAGCCAGCGCGGAATGCGCCCAAAAAGAGAAATGAACACGACCATATCCTTTCGGGGCATCAATAGCCCCGGTAGCACCGACAGAATGATGAATTAGACAAGACAATTGTAATGGATGTGAGCGAAGTCAGGCGGGCGGTCGGGCGGTCGGGCAGTGGCTTGGATGAGTACTGCGTCAACGGCCGGGTGCGATGCTGACCTGAACTCACTGCCCGACCGCCCGCCTGCCCGCCTGCCCGACTCGTCTGATACAGAAGCGGCGCGCATCGTGCTATGATCGCCGGTATCGGCGCGAGGGCGCGTGCCCAGGCTACGCCGACACGCCGCGAGCATGGCGCCGGTCAGGACGAAGGAGGCGAAGGCGGTATGGAAGTGCAGATTAAGGCGAAAGATTACAAAGTTGGCCCGGGTCTGCGCGAGTTCATTCAAGAACGGATGAACAAACTCGATCGCTTCGTTGACCAGGGCCGTACCGCCAAACTTGAACTGACCTACGAGCACCCGCGCACGGGCGGTGAACGATACACCGTCCAGTTGACGATCTCCGGCCGCCACACCATCCTGCGGGCGGAAGAGCAGCACGCCGAGATTCACCGGGCCATTGACCTGACGGTTGAAAAGATGATGCGGCAGATCGCGCGGTATCACAATAAGCGGACTGACCGCAGCAAGCATGTGCCAGTCAGCGAGTTTACCGCCTTACCAGAGCCGACCGCAGCCGAGCTAGCCGCGGATGGCGCGGCTGAGGACGACGAGGAGCGTGCGGAGGTCGTGCGGCGCAAGCGCTTCATCTTGAAGCCAATGTCGAGCGAGGAGGCGATCGATCAACTGGAACTGCTTGGTCACGACTTCTTCGTCTTTCTGAGCGCCGAGGACAATCAGGTCAATGTGTTATATCGGCGCAAGAACGGCGACTACGGGCTGATTCAGCCGGCGTGAGCCAGAGCGTGAGTCGTGAGTCGTGAGTGGCCTGGGACGAACACCACGCCAGTAGCCAGGCACTGTGCTGTTCTAAACCCTCTCACGCACTCACGACTCACGCTCTCACGCCTAGCGGAAGGATAGGGTGATGCCGGGCGCGGATGAGCGGCCCGACTTGCTCATTTTTCATGGCCGGGGCGGCGCGAGCGCGCCGGAGCGGCTGGTTGACGGCGCGCGGCACGCCTCGGTGCGGCAGGTGCTGGGCGAGGCGGGGGGAGACTTCCGGCGCATCGTCCTCGTCACGAACGATCGCGCGCTGGCCGATGAGGCCGTGGCGGCCAATCCCGCTCTGGTCATCGAGCGCACGCCGGACACGATTGATTTCGGGCAGCAGCTGCGTGCGACGGTGGCCCGGCTTGATTCGACGGCCGTCGTGTATCTCGGCGCCGGGAGCGCGCCGCTGCTCGATGGCGCGGGATTGCGCGAGATCGTGGCGCGCATCGCCGAACCGGGCTGGGTCGTCGCCAATAACTATCTGTCGTCCGACTGGGTCGGGTTCCGGCCAGCGGCGGCGCTGATCGCGACCGGGCCGATCCGCAACGACAACGATCTCGCCTGGCGGCTACATCACGACGCGGGCCTTATGCGGGCGCCGGTCGAGCAGACGCTTGCCAGCGTGCTGGATATTGACACGCCGGTAGACCTGGCGCTGCTGCGCCTGGCGCCAGGGGCGCCGCCGCTCCTGCGTGACTATCTCGCCGCGCACGCGCCCGACCTGCCCGCGCTCGCGGCAGTTGAGGCAACGATGGCCGATCCTTACCGGACGCTCATTGTCGCGGGGCGGCTGAATACCCGGGTCTGGGCGACAGTAGAGCGCCAGGTTTCCTTTTTGAAGCGCCTGTTCGTCGAGGAGCGCGGCATGCGCGCCAGTGGCCGGCAGGAGCGAGGTGAAGTTCGCACGCTGCTGGCGGCGCTCGTGCAGGAGGTCGGCCCGCGCCGCTTCTTCGAACTCCTGGCTGGCCTCGGTGACGCCGCTGTGCTGGATACCCGCCCGCTCTTTGCCCAGCTGGCGCCGGACCTCTCCGCCGCTGACCGCTTTGCCTCCGATCTGTTGCAGCCCGACCTGATTGCGAATCCGCTGGCGCGCGAGTTTACCGCCGCCGCCCGCGCCGCGCCACTGCCCGTGGTGCTTGGCGGGCACGCGCTGGTAACGGGTGGCCTCTGGTTGCTGGCCGACCGGGTGAAAGCGGCGAAAGAGCGCGAGCACGCGCGCGTCTGATGGCAAGTGCGGTGGCGTTGTGGGCCGCCGAGTACAGTCGGCGCTGGCTGGAGACCCACTGCGTGGGTACCCCGCCACGAAGTCCCTGGCGGGACCGGGGCGGGCTGACCGGTATGCCAGACAACCAACCCCAGTATGGTAACGAACTCAGTCCGCGCAGGCGGACTTTGTGGCCGCAGCCATTCAGCCTCGGATTTTAATCCGGACATCCCTCAGCGCCACCGCGTCCAGCAGCTGGCGCTTGCGTCAAAACGTCTGGCCGGGAATAGCCTCGTGCGGCGTGCGTTTCCACAAGAGGCGCCGGCATGGCCCGGCGCCTCTGCTACGAGCGAAGCACAGCAAAGGAGAGGCGCCAATGGTCCTGGATAATGGCCGGGGGACGGGTGATTTTGGCAACATACGCCGCGTCGCGATGATTAGCGTCCATACCTCGCCATTCGCGACGCCGGGCGGTAAGGACGCAGGTGGTCTCAACGTCTACGTCCGCGAGCTGAGCCGGCAGCTAGGCCGGCGGGGCATCGCGGTCGATGTTTTTACGCGGCGGGTGGCCGCCGACATGCCGGATGTCGTGCCGGTCGGCGATAACGTGCGGATTGTCTATATCACCGCTGGCCCGGTCGCGCCGCTGCCGAAGGACGATCTCTTTCCCTATCTTGGCGCATTCGCCTCGGAAATGGCGTTGTTCGGCCTGCGCGATGGTGTGAGCTACGACGTCATCCACAGCCACTATTATCTCTCGGGCTGGGTGGCGCATTTGCTCGGCCGCTACTGGGCCGCGCCGGTAGTCCAGATGTTTCACACGCTCGGCGCGCTCAAGAAGGACGCGGCGCGGGCGGTGGGCGCGCATGATGGGCACGAGTCGCGGCAGCGCATCGAGATTGAGCGCCGGTTGATCGGCGAGGTTGACGCGATTGTCGCGGCGAACGCGCGCGAGCGCGCCGAAATGACCTGGTGGTACGGCCAGCACACGCCGAAGATTCACGATATTCCGTGCGGCATTGACCTCGACCTTTTCCAGCCGGGTGACCGCGCCGCCGCGCGGGCCGCGCTTGGCTTCGATGCCGCGCCGGTCTTGCTCTTCGTCGGCCGCATTGATCCGGTCAAGGGGCTGGAGTTCCTGCTCGATGGCTACGCCGCCCTGCGGGCGACCTGGACGGACGGCTCGCCGCCCCGCCTGGTGATTGTCGGGGGCGACCTGACCCCAGCCGGGCTGGGCGACGACCTGGCGCGTATCCATGCCCAGGCAGCGGCGAAAGGAATTGCCGACGGCATCACGTTCGCCGGCTCGCAGCCGCACGAGCGTCTACCAGAGTACTACAACGCCGCCGACCTGGTCGTCGTCCCCTCGCGCTACGAATCGTTTGGCCTTGTCGCCGTGGAAGGGATGGCCTGCGGCACGCCGGTTGTCGCCTCCCGTGTCGGGGGCCTGCCTTACACCGTCGAAGACGGAATCAACGGCTTCCTGATGCCCTATGGTGCGGTGGACCAGCTGGCGGCGGCGAGCGCGCACGTTCTGCGCGATCCTGCCCTGTGGGCGCACCTGAGCGCGGGCGCGATCACCACGGCGCAGCGTTTTGGCTGGGAGCAGGTGACGGAGCGTATTCTGGCGCTCTATCGTACGGTTGTGGCCCAGCGCCTGGCGCCGGTCGGCGGTGAAATCGCCGTGTATGCAGGCGATTAGCGAAAGTCGGCAGTCGGCAGTCGTCAATGAGACTGAGTGAGCATGGCGCCTGACGGCGAGCGCAGGACTACCCATATGCAACTGACAACCAGCGACCGGCGACTGGCGACGGGAATGTGGCCGTGGCGGCGTGCGCGCTCGCTCAGTGTGCGCGCGGCCTGGCTCGATCACGAACGATATGCGGGGCAGCGTGTTGTCATGCGCGGCCAGGTCTGTGCCTTCGACGCCGACTCGCCAGCGGGGTATTTCACCCTCGATGATGGCCCGCACCGGATCGGCCTGCGCGGCGAATCAGAGGTGCTGCGCTCGTATGCCGGCCAGACGGTGCGCGTGGTCGGCTGCCTGACCTTCAAACCCGGCGTCGGCATCTTCCTCGACATCGAACAGCTGGCGCCGGGAAAGCACTGAATATCGGACCAGGGCTAGGTACACGAGCACCGAACCCGCCACCGGGCACTGCGCTGACCTGAACCCACTGCCCGACTGCCCGACTCGCTCTATGGCGCGCTATTCGTATACTTGGCCGGCACCCAGCCAGTCTTGCCGTCCGGCGCGCGCACATGACGCCAGACCAGCCCGCCCGCCGTCACATCGCCGCCAATCGCCGTCAGCCGCGTGCCGTCGGGGTAGGCAGTGTCGCGATCGTCCAGATTCGGTGTGCGCCGTAGATAGACCCCTTCACCGCCGGTATTAGCGACGATGTAGACCGACACGTTCGCCGTGGTGGCCGGCGCGGTGGGGTTACTCGCGCCGGGCACGGTCGTAGCCGTCTGTCCGGCGGCGCGCGTAGCGGTTGGCGCGGCGCTCCCGCGCCGGCTCACCAGCGCCACGCTGACCAGCAGGGCAATGACCAGCAGGGCGACCAAAAAGATCGCCGGCGAAAAGACGCCGGGCGACCAACCGCCATCGCCGCCGCGCCCCGAACGCGGCGGCGCAGGGGCGGTGCTGCCTGGTTGACCAGTTGGATGGTACGACATCGCAGTTTGCCCTTGCCTCACACCGTCACGACGCCGGGCCAGCCGCGTCGGCTCAGCGATCATGCTTATCTACGCTTAAATGATGCCACGGTGTTCCGTCAGCCTGCTGCAATACGGCGCACAGCCTGGTTGGCGACGGGAGGCGTCAGGGCGCGCAGTCTGGTTGGGTGGAGATGCTGTTAAGCAAAAGGACGCTCGCGATCACCGCGGCGAAAATGACACTGAGCACCAGTACGGCGCCCGACGCCCCGTATACCAGCGGCAACACGCCGCCAGCGATGGCGCCGATGACATGACCGAGCGTGGCCGTCCAGAAGAGCAGGCCGAACACTCGCCCCAGGCGGCTCGCTTCGACGGTTTGCCCCACTGTGGTCTCGTAGATCAGGTCGCTCGCACCAGACAGCACGCCGTTGATCACCAGAGCCAGCGCGACCACGGCGAATGAGCGGGCCGCGCCGATCAGCGCCAGATCGAGGACGAGCAGCACGCCGATGACGGCGAGCGTGGTTTTGGCAGGGAAGCGCTTCAACAGACGCAGTCCTGACGCCAGGCCGAGAATCGTGCCCAGACCGACGATCGTGAGCAACAGGCCGATCTGCGAAGCGGGGCGCTGGAGTGGACCGGCGAGTAAGGCAACCAGCAGGACATTCAGGCTGATGGCGGTGGCCGAACCGAGAAAGGCCACACCGAAGAGGACGCGCAGCGTTGGATCACGGCCGACAATCGCCCAACCTTCGCGCAAGTCACTGAGCGTTGACCCACGCGCCGCTCCCGCGCGGGGCGGCTCGACAAGGCACATGCGCCACAGCACCAGCGCGGAGATGAGAAACGTTACGGCGTTGACGATGAAGACGCCGTTGAGGTCGCCAATGGCGATAATCGCGGTGCCGATGACCGGGCCAATGAAGAAGGCTGTCTGCGTAGAAAGGCCGTTGAGCGCGTTGGCCAGGCCGAGGTCGTCACGACTGACGAGCGCCGGGATCGCCGCGCTGCGCGCCGGGTTGAAGATACCGGAGAGCGCCTGCATGGCGACGACGGCGAGACCGACGCACCAGAGGCCGCGCGCGGTCGTGACGAAGACAGGTACCGCCGCGAGGAGGGCGCGTACCAGATCGGTCGCGAGCATCAGCCGGCGCTTCGGATAGCGATCGGCGAGGACGCCGCCAAAAGGAAAGACGAACGCGCGCGGCAGGAGTAACGCCAGCATCACCAGCGCCACGCCGACCTGCCGGCCAGTCAGGCGATAGACCAGGACGATCAGAGCGACCCGGTTCATCCAGTCGCCGAGCTGCGAGATCGCCTGCCCGGTGAAGAGCAGGCGATAGTCACGCGCTTGCAACAGCGCACTGTACGCATGAAGGCGGTTCAGACGCGCTTGCAGCGCAATCACCTATTCACTCGTCACCTATGGCAGATAAGCGAGGCTACTATACCAAAAGGAACCGCCTGGCAACAAGTGTGCCAGGCGGCCCTCATCAACTACCGATCGTGTGCGGTAATTAGTTGCCCCACTGCATGGTATTGCTCCCTCCATCACTCCGGGTATGGCAGGCATAGCAGGACTATGCCTGCCGCCGGAGCATCTGCATTCCTCATCCCGAGGGCACGAAACGTTGTGAACATCCCGAAGGCAACCATCCCCCCAGACGGAGGCCTTCGCAGCGCAGCGCTCGCCAGTACTTCTCGGCTACTCATGCGAGGACTGTTTGTTCCAGACATTTCTGCTAGCCCGTTGGTACATTACTTGGTGGCTATACGGTTGTCAATGGTTTCGGGCGGTCCTGGGAGAGAAGTACCACGGTCAGACCCCGGCGCTACCCTGATGGATAGCGCGCCAGGGCGATAGCACAGTACAAACGCCCCGAACCTGGTTCGGGGCGGTCAGGCTGACATGGCTTGTGCGAGGGGCGACGATCAGGCGAAGAGTGTGAGGAAGGCAGCGGGGGGCCAGCGGAACGCTGCTGCGCCGGCGGTCTGGTGGCGCCAGTTCTCGCGTTGGGCGAGCATGACCATCGCGTCAACCACGAGCGGATCAAACTGCGTGCCGGCATCTTGCTGTAGGCGCCGCAGTGCTTCTTCTGGGGCAAGCCCGCGCCGGTAGGGCCGGTCGCTCAGCATCGCGTCATACGCATCGGCGACGGCGAAGATGCGTGCCATGAGGGGGATGTCTTCGCCCCGCAGTCCATCGGGATAGCCGGCGCCGTCCCAGCGCTCGTGGTGGTGGCGTACCACGGGCGAGGCGCTTTGCAGGAATGGCACCGCGTTCGTCAGGCGGTGACCAATCTCGGGATGCTGGCGCATCTCTGCCCATTCTTCCGGTGTCAGCGCGCCGGGCTTCCGCAGGATGGCGTCGGAGACGCCAACTTTCCCGATATCATGGAGGAGCGCGCCAATCCCCAGCGCGGCGAGGTCGCTCTCGGACAACCCTAGCGCCTGACCAATGGTCGTGGCGTACGTGACCACGCGCTCACAGTGGCCTTCAGTCTCGTGGTCGCGCGCTTCCAACATCCCCGAAAAGGCGTTGAGCGTCGCCGTGTAGGACTCTTCAAGCGCGGTCAGCGATGTCGCGAGTTGCTTGTTGGTGGCCGAGACCGTGGCATGGGCCTCGCGCAGCGCCGTCACATGCTCCTTTGTGCGGTCCACGTATTGCTTCTTCGCCAGCTGGAGCATGAAGGCAGGCAGCGCGAAGAGGATCAGTCCGGTCGGCCCCAGCACATGGCCGGCCCAGGCGGCGAAGGCGGCGAACAACCCGAGGACCGGATAGTAGGGCAGCAGCCAGTCGAACCGCTCGCGCCAGAGCTGGACGGGATTCGACCGCTCACTGAGGGCCATCACGCCGACCAGCGGCGCGGCGTTGAGGATGTACGCCAGGACGCCGAGCGCCAGGCCGCGCACCACCAGCAGCGTATGGAAGTAAGCGGTATCGGGCAGTACCGTTGCGAGATGTTGCGCGGCCAGCGCGAGCAAACCGCTGGCGACCGCATTCATCGCGGCATCGAAGACAAAGGTGCGGAGTTTCGCCGTGCGAGGCCAGACTATGAACCCAACGATCACACCAATCGGCATGATAGCGGTCGGTCCAACGAGAATTCCGCCGGCGATCAAGACGACGAATATGGTCGAGATAGAGCCACGACCATACAGTTCGACACGCAGGTGCCGCGCCGCGATGCCCAGCACTGCCAGCGTCAGTACCAACGGCCAGTGAGTGCGAGGGATCGGCTGGAAGGTGACGACGAAGAGCGCGAGCGCGGTGAGCCATAGTCCGGCGATGTAGGCCGGCACCGTCCAGGTGGGGGCAAAGAGATCGCGCGCTGCCCGACGCCTGGCCGTGGCTGGCACGGCTGGTTCGGGCAGGCTGCCTGGAGCCGGCGTGTTGGGGTCCGCTGTCACCTGTGCCGCAGGAGCAGCAGGGACAGAGGCAGGCGTGCTGGCGCGCTGCTGACGGGCCTCTTTCGTTGCCTGGAGCGCCGCTTCGGCGGCGGTGAGCAACGCCCGCGCGGAATCGCCATGGCGTGGATGGAGGGCGATGCCGACGGTTGCGGTGGCTGAGAGGGGCAACGCGCTGGCGGCGGAGGCCGCCCGTAATTCGTTGATACCGGCATAGAGCCGGTCGGCGCAGGCATAGGTGTCGTCTTCACTGGTCTCTGGTAGGAGTACGGCAAAGCGACTGCGACCCAGATAGCCGACCAGGTCATACTCGCGCGAGCGGTTACGCAGCAAGTCTGCGACACGCCGCAGATCGGTCGTGTCAACACGGCCACCGGCCAGGGAGAGCTCGACGAGAATCAGCCCAGCGGGCCGGCCAAAACGCAGGCCACGAGCCAACTCTCCCGCGAGATGGGCGGTGAAGGCGGCAGCGTTCGGCAAGCCGGTCTGACGATCGACCCGCTGGCGCGTGCCACCGGCTGCGTCATCAATCAACCGGGCGATCAAGGCAAAAGGGATCGCTGTGGCGGGCGCCAGGATAGGGGCGACCTGCCAGGCGGCGATGCAGAGAACCGCCAGGACGGCAAAGCCGCCACTCAAACCGAATTGCTCGGCGGGCGTCCGGCCGGCCGCAGTATTGTTACCCGCGCGCCGCACGCCAACCATCAGCGTGGCGCCATACACGGCGAGCATCCCCAGCGCTGCGCTGACGCTAACCAGTGCGGCTGCCGTTGGCGGCGCAACCTGTGCCGGTAGAAGCGTCCGGATTACAACAATCAGGCCAAACGCCAGCGCGGCAGCAGCCAGACGCCTGGCGAGCGCCCACGGCCGGGTGTGCCAGTGATATTGGGTGGAGGAAACCAGCAACATCGCCGCGACAATCAGCAGCGCGCCGAGGCGCCAGTTAAGGAGTACCGCGCCGACCAGGGTCGCGAAGGCGAATAGGCCGTCGGCGACATCGTCCGCCAGGGTGCGCTCCCACCCCGCCAGCGTCACCACCAGCAGTAGGGCGGTGAAGGTGATCGCCGCCGAAATATCGCCAGGCGCCATCAATCCGAGCAGCCCACTGAGGGCGGCTACGCAGATGACACTGTGCAGAACACGCCGCGAGTAATTGCGGGTCAGCATCCCGTTCCCTACCAGCCGGTATCTCGTGCGCTCGCTGCTTCGCCGTCCGTATTTGGGAACTCTCGCTTTATGCCAACGGCAGCGCATGAATCGTGCCGAGAATTCTCCCAGATTTAGAGTAATGGGAAAGCGCAAATAGCACTATCACCTATTACGGATAGATATTGGCAGACCATTGTTCTGTACGTGCTGGTACCAGCAGGCAAGAAATTGGCCTGCGGCCTAGTACTTTCGGAGATTTTGGGTAGAACAGCCCAGTAAATGCCGGTGTAGGGCAGTGAATCGGAATGCAGAATGGTTTACCTGTGGCCGCCGGAGGCGACGGCTTCGCGGGAGGCCAGCGGGTAGTCGTCGAAGGCTGGCGAAACGGCCCCGGCGAACTGCGGCGCCGGAGCCGCCCGCACCCAGGCGTCTATGACGTGAGTCTCGGTGAACGGCACCGCTGGCGCGTAGGTGATGAAGCCGCGCCCTCGTCCGGGCGCGCCGCCTCGGCAAAGGCCCGGTAACCATCGGCGGTGCCAACCGGGATGACATCAAGCGCGGCGAGGGCGGCAGCAACGAGCGGTGTCGTGCGCAATTCCTCGCTGAAGAAATAGTAGGCGCGGGTCATCTTGCTGAGTCATGATTGCTCCTCCGATGGAACGATTCGTTCACTCAGCGGCTGGAACGAGCCGCCTGGTCCGCCCCTGCTCGCGCTGGGCGGTATGGCGGAGTCGCTGCAACGACACGATGTGCAGCGCCAGCGCCAGCGGCACGGGCACGGTCGGGACGAGGGCGAGTGGCAGCAGGCGCAACGGCTCGGTGGTCGGCGTGACCGGAACGAAGCCGAATAGCACGAAGCCCATGCCTGCCGCGACGACAAGATCGAGGATGCCGAGCAGGTTGAAGCGCACCGCCTCACTGCGTCCCGCGCCCTGAGCCAGCCGCCGGGCGACGAACGACGCCGTCAGGCCGATCGCGATGTCGCCGAAGCCCGCGGGCAGCGCGAAGGCGGCCGGCAGGTGGCCCTGAACCATCACAATGAAGAACGCCACTCCCGCCACCCGGAAGGTGTGGGGCAGGGCGAGGCGCGCCGGGCTATCCGGGGCTGCGAGGATGCGCGCCACGATGGGGATACGGGCTGCCAGCAGCAGTGCGAGCAGCCCGCCCGCGAACACGACGACCAGCCAGGGCACGCCGGCCCCTGGCGCCTGGTCATAGACGCGGGCGTGGGCGAGCACGGCGCTGACCACAATCCAGCCGCCAGACCCGATAGCCATTGCGGCCGTGACAGCGCCGGCCGCGCGGCGGCCGATTCCAGCGGCAACAGCGCCGCGATAGAGCATGGCGCAGGTGGTGGCCGGTATCCCAATCACTCCGACCAGAACCAGCGCCCAGACATAGCTTGGAAGGTCGTACATGGACTGCTCCTTTCGCGGTGGTGACGGTGGATCAGGTGGACGGAAGCGTCCAGATGGAGAGGTGACCGCGCGTTGGCGCCACGCGAGACGCGGCGCCAGGCTTGAGAAGGATATACTCAGGTCATGGCATCCACCTCCTTAATTGCTTGCCAGCGGCTGCCGGATGCTGTCACCTGGCTTTCAACCGCCGGACAGGGGCACGCGCGCTGTGGATGTGTGCGAAAAAGACGTGGTCCGCCGATACTTCAGGATGGTTGGCAGACAAGTCAGCGGGCGCGGTCACCCCGAAAGGAAGCTGGCTCAGAGATTTGGTCGGGTGAACATTGGGTGTATATACACCTATTTGCGCCAAAATGTTAGCCCTGAGTCAGTCGCACGACCTCCTGCAAGTCGGCGTAGAGCTGGCCCCAGCGGGCGGGACCAAGTCCTTCGGCGATAAGCCTGGTCTGGGCCTGCTCCCAGAGCGGGATGACCTGGCGCAGTTTGGCGCGGCCCGCGTCGGTCAAGCGCAACTGCCGGGTCCGTTGATCGTCGCCTGGGGTCACACCCACCAACGACTGTTCCGCCAGCAGTTTCACATCGCGCGCCAGCGTCGTGCGGTCCAGCAGCAGCGCCTCGGCGAGCCGCGAGATCGTCGGCGCGCCCGCCGTCGCGATCGCCATCAACAGCGTCGCCTGCGTCGAGCGCAGTCCGGTCGGTTGCAGCACGCTGTCGTAGAACGCCGTGACCGCCCGCGCCGCCCTGCGAACATTGAAGCACGCGCAGGCAGTAGCGAAGTCGCTCGGCATCTCAGCTGGCAGGCCCAACACATCATTCATGAGATAGGAGTATATACACGTATCGGCGCGGTGTCAAGCCCTGTGCGCCATGCTGCCTGATTATCTCGGTTCAGCCACAAAGCGAAGCGGTATTCGCGCTCGCCGGTGGCGCGTTGCCGGCGCGGCAGGATAGGCGAGGAGGCAGAACGGTCGCCTACCGCGCATACTTCTCGTGCCAGCCGCCGCCGTTCCAGGTGATGAGGCGTGCTGGCTCGACCGAGAAGAGCCAGCGCGGCTGGTTCAGCGTCGCGTCCAGGTATGCCGCGCCCGCCTCACCCCGATAGCGCACCGCCATCCGGCGGGCGATCGCGACCCAGCGCCCGCCGACGTTCGGCTTCTCCACCAGCCGCGCGGTACCCTGGCAGACTACCCGCTGGCCGCCCTCGTCGTCAATGCTCAGGCCGACGCGCGGATTCGCGGCCAGGTAAGCCGCCCAGGCGGAACGCTGGCGCGGCACGATCCAGAA
>DASUBC010000262.1:0-9274 GCA_035763465.1 Thermomicrobiales bacterium | reverse complement strand
ATTAAGGCAGTCACGTTCGATTTCCACAATACGCTGGCGGTCTGTGACGACTGGTTCGCCTTGGAGGTGCGCGAGCTCGTGCCAGAGTTGCTCGCCCGCCTGGCCTTGCGGGACGGTATCGCGGTGGATCTCGCCCGTTGCGAGCAGGCGCGGCAGGCGTACCGCGCGTTGCGGGCAGAGGTCGCCGCGACGGGCCTGGAACGCGATGCGGTTGCCTGTGCGCTGGCGACGCTGCTGGCGATTGAGACACCAGTGGCCGCGGACGTGGTTACTGCCCTTATTGACGAACTGATGCGCGAAGCGCTGGCGCATACGCTGCCGGTTCCAGGTGCGCTGGAAGCGGTGCAGGAGCTGCGGCGGCGAGGTATCCGGTGCGCGGTCGTATCGAGCGCGGTCCACCACGACTTTGTGGCCTGGACGATCGAACGCTTCGGCCTGCGTGACGCGTTTGTCGCAATCGTCACCTCGGCTTCGGCCGGCTACTACAAATCACGCCCAGAGATTTATACGACCGCGCTCGACTATCTTGGCGCTGCGCCAGAAGAAGCCGTGCATGTCGGTGATTCCTATCGCTTCGATGTGCAAGGGGCGCGGCGCGCGGGTATGCGCGCGATCTGGTTTGCGTCCACGGAGCAGGTGCTTGCCCACGGCGCGGACGAAGCCGCCGCGACGATCGGTGATCTCGCGACCTTGCCGTCAGTCATCGCTTTCCTGAACGGGGCGTCACGCCGCCGCCTATGGCAGCGCTGATCGCGCCTCGTGGTATACTGCGCGTGATGTGGGCACTCGTTGCCTGCGTCTGAGCGTTTGTGCAACTCAGCTCCATATGGTCGTTATGCGCGCTACATACACAGATACTCGCCGCCAGCTACCTGCATGGCGACTGGAAACGCTTCATATGCCTCGCGCTCACCAGCGCGTTGACCAGGCGCTGTATTGCCCGCTGCTCGTCGGCGCCGGGCGTGGTGGACTCCCCGTGCCTCCCAGGCAGGGGTAAAGCCCCTGCTGGCCTCGGCCATCGCCGCGCGATTGCGCCGCGCACCTGTGCTTTTCCTGTCTCGCCACAATGGGCGTCATATCGCAGGACATCGGTCACGGAGTGTGTCGTGGCCTGAGCCACTGATGCAAGCGCCGATGTGCTGGTGTCGTAATCACCACTGTTACTGAGGGAAGGAACCAATGACCGTGGAACAAACGCGCGACGATCAGTCGCGCTACGTCGAGGAATTGACCGATATTGAGGACGACTTCGACCGCTGGTATGTCGAAGTTGTGCGTAAAGCCGATCTGGTAGATGACGCGCCGGTGCGCGGCTGCAAGGTGATGAAGCCCTACGGCTATGCGCTCTGGGAAGCCTGCCAGCAGTATCTCGATCCAAAGTTCAAAGCTACCGGCGTGCAAAACGCGTACTTTCCGTTGTTTATCCCCCGCGCGCTGCTGGAAAAAGAAGCCGAACATGTCGAAGGATTCGCGCCGGAAGTCGCCTGGGTGACGCGCGGCGGCAACCGTGACTTTCCGGAGTCGGAGTGGTGGGCTGTCCGGCCGACGAGCGAGGCGATTATCGTCACGATGTTCGGCAAGTGGATTCAGTCCTACCGCGATCTACCAATGCTCATCAACCAGTGGGGCAGTGTCGTGCGCTGGGAGGACCGGCCGCGCGCCTTCCTGCGGACGCTGGAGTTCCTCTGGCACGAAGGCCACACAGCGCACGCGACACCGCAGGAAGCGGAAGCGCGCACGCTGCTGATGCTCGACATCTTCAAGACTTTTCTGGAGGACTTGCTCGCGATTCCGACGATCCCTGGCCGGAAGAGCGAGTCGGAAAAGTTCGCCGGCGCGCTCCGCACCTACAGCGTCGAGGCGATGATGGGCGGCAAGGGCTGGGCGCTCCAGGCCGGCACATCACATAATCTCGGTGACCACTTTGGCCGCGCCTTCGACGCGCAATTCCTCGACAATGATGGAGCGCGCAAGTACATCAATTCAACCAGCTGGGCGGTGAGCCAGCGGGTCATCGGCGCGGTCATCATGGTACATGGTGACGACGCCGGCCTGGTGCTGCCGCCGCGCATTGCGCCGTATCAGGTCGTCGGAGTGCCGATCTACAAGAACGACAACGAGCGTGCGCGCGTCGCTGAAGCGATGGACGAGGCGCTGGGCGCGCTCGCCGCTGTGGGCGTGCGGACCCACGCGGACTGGACCGACAATCGCAGCGGTTGGAAGCGCAACGAATGGGAACTCAAAGGTGTGCCGCTGCGCCTCGAAATCGGCCCGCGCGACATCGCGGCGAACGCGGTCTTCCTGGCGCGCCGGGACACGCGCGAAAAACTCTCGGCGCCGGTGGCCGAACTGGCCACCCGCGTCCCGGCCCTACTGGAGCAAATCCAGGCCGATCTGCTGGCGCGAGCCAAGACCCGGCTAGCCAGCCGAATCGTCTCGATTGATGACCATGGCGCATTCAAGGAACTCATTGCGGCTAATGCCGGCTGGGGGCTGGTGCGCTGGTGTGGCGATGAGGCGTGTGAAACGGCGATCAAAGAAGAGACCAAGGCGACGAGCCGAAACCTCCCGTTCGACGGCCAGCCTGATCCCGGCCCATGCCTCTACTGTGGCCGACCCGCAGATGGCCCACGCTGGATTTTCGCCCGCGCCTATTGAGTGACGAGTGATGAGTGCTGAGTGACGAGTCGCGTTGGACAAACACTACGCTCGCTACTCGGCACAGCGCCGACATGAATCCACTCGTCACTCAGCACTCATCACTCGTCACTTGGAGGGCCAATGCTGGCGATTGACGACATCCTGTCCTTTCGTGGCATCGGTACAGCGCGCATCAGTCCCGATGGACAGTGGGTGGTCTGCGAGGTGAGCGCGGCGCTGGCCGGTCAGTGGAGTGAGCCGAAAGGGTCACAGCTCTGGGTCGTTGCGGCGGCTGGTGGCGAGCCGCGCCAGCTCACGTATGGACCCGGCCGGCATCGCGCGCCCGCCTGGTCGCCGGATGGCCGGACGATCGCCTTCCTCTCCGACCGCGCCGGCGGTGACACACGCCTCTATCTGCTGCCCGTTGCGGGCGGCGAAGCCCGGTCACTAGTCACGCCACCTGGCCCGATAAAATCCTTTGCCTGGTCGCCGGATGGCCGGCAGCTCGCCTTTGTGCGCGCCGACAGGCCAGGAGACGAGAACTGGTCGCCGGAACAGCCGGCGACGCCGGGCGAGGAACAGGGTGTGCCGGTCGTTGTCGAAGCCGTGCCCAGGTGGGACCGTGTCTGGACGATTGACTCGGCCGGCGGCCAGTGCCGGCGAGTGCAACACGAGCCGGCGCAGGTCTGGGAACTGGCGTGGCTGCCGGATAGCACGGCGCTTGCCGTGGTCGCCGCCAGCGAGCCGACCCCGGCGGCGTGGTATGCGTGCCGGCTGGCCCGGCTGGAACTGGCGACCGGCGTGCTGACCACCATCCATACGCCGCCGGCGGGACGACAGGTAGCGCGACCCGCACCGTCGCCGGACGGACGCTGGGTCGCCTTCGTCTCCTGCACCTGGAGCGACCCCGGCATGTCGGGCGGCGATCTCTGGCTGGCGCCGGCCAATGGCGGTGAGGCGCGCAACCTGACGCCCGGCGTGCCCTACAGCGTCAATGCCGCGCGCTGGCGTGACGCGCGGACATTGTTCTGCGATTCGTATGATGGGAACGGCGCGGGTATCATCACTGTTGCGCTGGCCGACGAAGAGCCGCGCCGGGTCTCCTACGGCGCATATAGTTTTGGGTTTGGTGGACTCACTATTGCCTCATCTGGCGAGACGACAACGAAGTTCGCCGTTGTGCGTGATGCCCCGGATGAGCCGGGCGACATCTGGCTCGGCCAGCTGACCGAGGACGACCTGGCTTGGCGGCGGCTGACCGATTTCCACTCAGGCGGGCGCGCATCCTTGCCTACAGCCTGGAAGGATGTTCACTGGCAGGCCGACGACGGCCTCGCTCTCAGTGGGCTGTTGCTGCGCCCTGTGGGCGTGGCAGGCCCGGCGCCACTCGTGACGATCATTCACGGTGGGCCGACCGGGCGAGCCGGTTACCAGTTCGCCTCGCGTGGGCTGGCAGCGCTGGCCCCCCTGCTGGCCGCGCGTGGTATTGCGGTCTTCATGCCGAACTATCGCGGCTCGAATGGCCGGGGCGTGGCCTTCGCCGAAGCGAACCGGGGCGACATGGGTGGGGCCGACTGGCGCGACATCCTCGCCGGTATTGACGCGCTCGTCGCGGATGGGGTCGCGGACCCCGGTCGGCTCGGCATCGCGGGCTGGAGTTACGGCGGGTTCATCACGATGTGGGCAGTCACGCAGACGCCGCGCTTCAAGGCGGCGGTCGCTGGTGCGGGCATCGCCAACTGGCTGTCATTCCACGGGGTGAGCAGCCTGCATACGTGGGACCGGCTCTTCTACGCCGCCAGCCCATACGACCCGGCTGGTCCCTATGCCAGCCGCTCGGCCATCTACGCCATGGGCCGGGTCTCGACCCCCACGCTGGTACTGCATGGCGACGCCGACCGAGATGTGCCGCCGGGGCAGGGCTGGGAGTTCTTCCGCGCACTGCGCGACCACAATGTGGAAACCGAATTCGTGCTCTATCCGGGCGCGCCGCACGGCCCGCGCGACCCGCGTCACATTCGCGATGTCCTCGACCGCAGTCTGCGCTGGCTGACGGCGCGCTTACTGCCATAACGCAGGTAGCGGTCGGACCTGCCAGAGCGGCGCGACCAGGAGCGCCCGCTTGTGCGGTCATGCACAGGCGGGCGCTTTTCGCCGCCGCATTTGAATGGCAGAAACGACTAATCGGCTGGCACGGCTTTCGGAATACCGGCCGGTGTAACCCACGAGGCGTAGCGGCTATCCTTGCCACGCACAATGTCGTGGAAGTGCCGTTCCAGCGCGCTCGTGACCGGACCTTCCTGGCCATCCCCAACAGGATAGCGGTCTACCGAACCAATCGGGGTGATCTCGGCGGCGGTGCCGCAGAAGAAGACTTCATCGGCGATGTAGAGCTCAGTGCGGTCAATCGGCCGCTCGATGACTTCCAGGCCGAGTTCCTGCCGTGCCAGGTCTATGATGGACTGCCGTGTGATGCTTTCGAGAATTGATTCGGTGACGCCGGGCGTGAAGAGTTTGCCGTCGCGCACCATCATCAGACAGGCGCCTGGCCCTTCGGCGACTTTCCCCGCGCTATTCAGCAAGATCGCGGTGTCATAGCCGTCAATCGCTGCTTCAGCGGTCGCCAGGTTGCTGTTGCGGTAGTTGGCGATATTCTTGATTCGGGGCGGCATCACTGTGTCCGGAATCCGTGTCCAGGTGCTGACGCGCGCGTGTCGCAACGCTCCTTGCAAGAGATGCGATGACGAGGCCCGCGTCGTGATGGTGATATCGGTCGGGCCGGGTGTGGCCGAGGTGTACTGCATGAAGCGACCGCCGCCCGCCGGATAAGCATAGGGGAAGATATAGGTATCGCCGCGACAGTCATTGGCACGCAGGAGATCGGTTACGGCGCTGGTCAATTCGGCGACCGAATAATCTCGCGCCATCCGCATCATCTTTTGCGAGCGCAAGAACCGCTGCAAATGCGCGTCGAGACGGAACACAAAGAGCTCCTCTTCGTCGGCATTCCAGTAGGACATAATGCCTTCGAAGATGGCGTTGACTGCCGTCCAGTGCAGCGCTGTGACATGAACCGTCGCGTCTTCCCAGTTCACCCGGTTGCCGTTCCACCAGAGATACCGCGGGTGGGTCATGCTCGCCGTCACGTTCGCCTCCTCTGCTTTTCTCACCGGGTCAGCGCTGAACCCGGCGTGTCTGGTACGTCCCCCTAGCATAACACAACCAGCCACAATTCTGGTGCGCCGCGATAGTTCAGCGGGCGGGGTCCACGTATGTGCTATCGTCCACGCGAAAAACTATTGTGTCTGCCAGCTAAAGGTGTTATGCTCCTAGTACGGACATCCAGTTACTGCTAATTGGCTACGTACCTAACCTGTCGTCGCGCCAGCCTCGTGCAGAATATGGGCTGGACTGCTGTTGACGCGGTCACTCTGCCAACACTCGGCGTTTCGGCGCGTGTCGCGCCTGCGCGATAGTCGGGTGGGTTCCGGGCACGGTACCCCTACAGGAGGTGGAAGCGATGCTGAAGGAGTTCAAAGAGTTCGTCTTGCGCGGCAACGTCATTGACCTGGCCATCGCCGTCGTCATCGGCGCCGCCTTCGGCGCCGTCGTCACCGCCCTGGTCAAAGACCTGATCACGCCGCTCATAGCCGCCATCGGCGGTCAGCCCGACTTCTCGGCGATCAAGTTCACCATCAACAAGAGCCAGTTCCTGATCGGCGACTTCATCAACGCGGTGATCGCCTTTATCATTCTGGCGGCGGTGATCTTCTTCCTGGTAGTCAAGCCGATGAACACCCTGATCGAGCGGTCGCAGCGCAACAAGACCACCCCCGCGCCGACGACCCGCAAGTGCCCCTACTGCCTCAGCGAAATCCCCAACGCCGCCACCCGCTGCGCCTACTGCACCCAGGAAGTCGGAGCCGTAAAGGTAGCGTAATTGTCTGGCGCTCCACGCGGAGCGTGGTTGCTCGTGCAACGCGCGTCTGCACGCGTTGGCTGTTCAGGAGAAAGTAGCCGTGGCAAAGTTCGAACAGCAAACCAACATCTCAGCCCCGGTCGAAACCGTCTGGTCTATTCTGAGCAATCCCCAGCAATGGCCGTTCTGGTTCCCGGATGTGCAGGCGGTCACAAACCTGAGTGCGGTCGAGACCGGCGCCACGTTCCAGTGGCAGAACGGCAACCAGAGTGGCACCGGCACCATTGTGCGAGCGAATCCAAACCAGCGCCTCGAAGTGCTCATCGAAGGCGGCGGGCACAACTCGCACCATACGCTCCAGGTGCAAACACACGGTGGCCTCCTCGGTATGGGCGGCCACGACTCGCACCTCACCTATGACCTGGAAATCCACCCGGCTGGCGGCTTCATCGGCGAGTTCATCGAAAGCGGTAACCCGATGGACATTCGCAAAGCCCAGCATGTGGTGGCGCAGGTGAAGGAACTGGCGGAGGGCGCGGCCGGGCATTGACATTCACCCTGGCTGGCGCATCGTGCAAAGCAGAAAGGAAGGCGGGCATGGGCTTCATTGCGACGATCATCATCGGCCTGATTGCCGGCTGGATAACCGGCAAGATCATGCACGGCGGGGGCTATGGCATCTGGCGCGACATCATCCTCGGCATTATCGGTTCGATTGTCGGCGGGTGGCTGACAGCAATTCTCGTTGGCGCGAATCTGGTCACGGGGTTCAACCTGACCAGTTTAATCGTTGCTGTGATCGGCTCGGTGGTTGTGGTCGTCATTTATCGCTTGATCACCAGGCGTTCGGTCACGTCGTAGAGGCACGGCAGTGTTGCCGTGGCAGGAGAATTGCGGTTGTGCCAGGGCGCAATCGCGACAATAGGAAGGAGAGCTTCGTCATGCAAGAGCAACTGTGGAATCAGCTGGTGCAGACCCTGCAAGAGAAGGCCAACCTTAGCCCGGACCAGGCTAATCAGGTGGCGCAGGTCGTGTCTGACTTCGCGCAACAGCATATCGGCGATCTACTGAAACTCGGCGCCGAACAGGGCGGCGGGGGTGGCATGCTCGGCAACATCGGCGGCATGTTCAATCGCGGCTAAAGGCGTGGCCGCCGGCGACTGGCCGCAGTGCGCGGGCGGGCACATTCAGCCCGAGGCGGTGGGCCTCGGTAGTGGGACGCTGGGAAGACCCGGCGAAAGCGACGAAAGGAACGACTGTGGCAACCTTCAACGACATGCTACAGACCAATCCCGACATTCGCAATCAATACGACTGGTGGCGTGGCGCCCGCTCGGAGAAGGGCGAAGACCCGGTAGACTGGGACGCCTTCCGGCAGCATATCGTTGCCATCGGTCAGCCCGATCCGGGCAACCGTCCGCCGGACGACTGGGTCGGCGACGACTTCAAGCAGGCGAATCCTGACTGGTGGGCCAACTACGCGAATCGGACGCCGTAACGGCCGCACCAGGCCGAGGAGCGACGTCGGCTAAGTGCGCGAAGCCAGCAGCACGCCCTATTCCCAAACCGGTCGCTGCATGATACACTGGGGCCGCGCGCGGCTAGTATGCACTCCCTGATAGACTTTCGACTGTTGTCGCATTGAGCGCGCATTGGAGGAGACGACGATGGCCGACATTAGCAAACACGTTGACAAGGCGTACGAGTCGAAGGAGTTCGTCGAACTGGCCGAGGCGCCGGTTGATGCGCTGGAAGGTCTTTCGGCAGCCGATGCGGAGGCGTTGAAGAAAGCCTTCAATGTCAAGACGATCCGCGACCTGGCCCAGAATAAGTTTGTCTTGCGGGCGCAGGCGATCGTCAACCTCGCCGCCGCAACGCAAGGCGCCAGGCGCTAATCACCAGCGATCACCGCCATAATACGATGCCGGCCGGGCATACCCGGCCGGCATTGCGTTGTCGTGCATCGGGCGTACCAGCGTGAGTTAGCGCGCGCGCAAGTTCCGCACGAAGGTCGGTACACCGGCGGCGTCAACCGCCGGCTCGGCTGCCCCATTCCACACCGCGACCAGCGTAATTTTGACCGCCTTGCCCAGCGCCTCGTCAATCGCCGCCCCGAAGATAATGTTCGCGTCGGGGTCCGCCGACTCCGCGATGAGCCGCGCCGCTTCGTCAATTTCCAGCAGGCTCAAATCAGGGCCGCCGGTGATGTTGTAGAGCAGGCTCGTGGCCCCTGCGAGGGTCGTCTCCAGCAGGGGGCTTTCGATGGCCATGCGGGCGGCATTGACCATCCGCCCCTCGCCACTGCCATGCCCGATCGCCATCAACGCCGAGCCGGCCTCCTGCATGATGCTCTTCACATCGGCAAAGTCCAAGTTGATGATCCCCGTCTGCGTAATCAGGTCCGAGATGCCCTGAATCCCCTGCCGCAGCACATCATCGGCCAGCCGAAACGCTTCCATGAACGGGGTGTTCTTGTCCACCATCTGCAACAGGCGCTGGTTGGGGATGGTGATCAGCGTGTCCACCTGGTCTTTGAGCATGGCGATACCCTGCTCGGCGACGGCGCGGCGGCGGGCGCCTTCGAACTCGAACGGTTTGGTGACGACCCCCACGGTGAGGGCGCCGACCTCCTTGGCGATCTGGGCGATGATCGGCGAGGCGCCGGTGCCGGTGCCGCCGCCCATCCCCGCCGTCACAAAGATCATGTCCGACCCG
>DASUBC010000261.1:0-6516 GCA_035763465.1 Thermomicrobiales bacterium | reverse complement strand
GGTGACGGCGGCGGCGAAGTCCCACGCCGAGACGCCGAGCCGGTTGGTGTCCAGCGTCCAGCCGCTGACCCAGTAGCAGTGGCGGTCGCCCGGTCGCACCCGTTGCGGCGTCAGTTCTGGCAGGTCCGCCAGCTGCGCGTTGATCCACTGCGCTGCCTGAACCTTGCGCGCGATGTAGCCTTCGACCTTCTCAAGTTGCGCGAGCAGCAGCGCGCCGAGCAGGTCGTTGATCCGGTAGTTCTGGCCCAGGAAGTAGTTGGCGTAGGGTCGGCCCGCGTAGGGGCCGTTGGGCCGGGGCAGCGCGACGTCCGCGAACAGCTGGGCGCGCTGGCCGAGTGTGTCGTCGCCGGTGACGACGATACCGCCCATCCCGGCCGAGAGGTGCTTGCCGCCAAAACTGAAGCCGGCGATGTCGCCGAGGGCGCCGACTCGCTGCCCCTGGTACTCCGCGTCGAGCGCCTGGCAGCAGTCCTCGATCAGCGCGATGTCGTGCCGCCGGGCGATGGCGCGCAGCGCGTCCATATCACAGGGGTTGCCGAAAAGGTGGACGGCGATAATCGCCCTGGTGCGTGGCGTAATCTTCGCCTCGACGTCGCGTGGGTCGAGCGTGTAGGTGTCGTCAATGTCGGCGAAGACCGGCACGCAGTTCTGCCAGAGCGCGCCGATGAGCGAACCGCCGGACGTCCACGGCGAGACGATGATCTCGTCGCCTGGCTCGGGATTGAGCGCGCCGACGCAGGTATGCATCGCAGCGGTGCCCGACGTGACCGATATGCCGTAGGGCAGGCCGTGCCGCGCGGCGAACGCGCGCTCGAACGCAGCGACGCGCGGCCCTTTGCTGATATTGCCTGAGTGAATGACCTCAGCCAGCGCGGCAATATCCTCGTCGCCGAAGTCGTGCGTTGGCCCGAACGGGCGTGTGCGAACAGGACGTCCACCATCAACCGCAAGTTGCTCCGCCATCAGCAGTGCTCCTGTGCTTCTCGTTCCCTGGCGCCATGCGCGACGTCTCAGCATACTCGGTATTGCTCATCGGACGTCAGACAGCGTATCACTACGGGCGCACGGGCGCAACTGCCCTGGCTGGAGGTATGAGTACACCGTTGGGGCCTGGCGGGACGGGGTCCCGGATTGAAATCCGGGCCTGGACACCCTATGGGTGGACGAAGTCTGCTCCGCAGACTGTGATCCGCCAGCGGGTGAGGCGCCACCGGCGTGAGTATGCCGCCAGTCCGCTCCGCGGACTTCGTCACACGCAGTGTGCCCAGCACGGGATTTCAATCCCGTGCCCCATCCTGCCGGGCCTGCTACGGTGATACAGATTCGACAGGCGGCGACCCTCACCTCGCCGCCTGCGAACGATACTCCTCACCCATGCGCGAGCGAGCGAAGAGACGACCTCTGGCTGATTGCAAAAGGCAGTGCTTATCCGCGCTGGTTCGCTCGTTGGGTGAGCACCTGGCACAAGACCGCCGCTGCCCTCTCGTCGTCGCCGGGGCGGAACGCGGCGGCGACCAGGCCAATGGCGTGCTGGCCGAGGAAGTTCTGCGACACGGCGAGCGGCGGGTCGGCCGCCAGCAATTCGTTGACGATATCGGTGGCCGTGCGGCCCAGCGCCTGCTCATCGAGGGTGATGACGGCGGTGGGGTAGGCGCGCTGTCCCTCAAGAAGTTGTCCACTGACGCCGGGAATGCCGGCGATGTCGGTGAGGATGCCTGTCAGCAGCGCCGCCTGCGCCTGCCACTCGGCCTGGTCGTCGCGCGCAAGGAAGCGGCGGAGGGCGACGACCAGCCCCACGATCTCCTCCTTGCCGACCTTCATGGGCCGGCCGAGGCCGTGATGCGGCGGACCGGGCAGGCGGCCGGTCGCCAGGTAGCGCTCGCGCCAGGTCCAGGTCGCCGGGTAGACGTCCATATCTTGATGTTGCAGCGCGACCGACTCGATCAGGTCGGCGCGTCCGGCGAGGATGCCCGAGGCTTGCGGCCCACCGATCGCCTTGCCGCCGCTGAACGCGACCAGGTCCGCGCCAGCGGCGATTAGTTTACGGAGGTTCTCCGCGGGTGGCAGCGCGCCCGCTGCGTCAACAATGACCGGCAGGTCGTGGTGGTGCGCCAGCGCGACGACGTCTTCCAGTGGCACGACGCCGCCGGCTGAACCGTAGGAGAACGCGATCGCGGCGGTTTGCGGCGTGATGGCTGCTTCGATCTGCCAGGGCCACGTCGTGCCCTGGCCGGGAAAGCCGAGATAGCCGACCTCGACCAGCCGCGCGCCGGAGAGACGCAGCGCATGCGTGTAGGCGGTGAGGTGGGGACGTTGGATGATGATTTCGTGGCGCAGGCCCGCGACATCGGGCAGGCGGTCCATCGCCGCGACATCGTGCCGCGCGATGCAGGCCGCCGCGCTGAGGGCCAGGCCCGCCGCCGCGCCGGTCGTCACATAGCCGGCCTCTGCGCCGGTGACCTCCGCCAGGTAACGCCCGGCCGCCTCTTGCAGGTCTTCGATCCGCACGCAGTACTGGGCGGCTTCGGCCATCGCGCTGGCGACCTCCGGCGCGAGAGGCATCCCGCTGAGCCTGGTCATAGGACCGGCGGCGTTGATAATCGGCCGCACACCCAGGTCGTCGTAGACGGTCATCGCTGCTCCTGTCGTTGAGAAGGGCAACGGCTCAATCGGTTGTGGCGAGCGCCGGCGCTGTGCCGGCCAGCCAGGCGGCACGGTGACGCGCGACAAAGGCATCGTCATTGAGGTCGGGATAGTCAGCGTAGACGCGGTCAATCTCCGCGAGCTGGCCCGGCGACAGGTCTTCGGCTGGGTCGAGGCACCAGCGGCCCGCCAGCAACCCCTGCCGACGCAACACTTCGTGAATGCCGGCGATGCACCCGTGAAACTGGTTGGCGGCGTCGAAGAAGGCCGCGTTGCTGTCGGTGATGGCAACGCCGCGCGCCAGCAGCGCCAGCGCGTCCGCGCCACCCGCCTGCCGGCAGCGTTTTACATCGTTCAGTAATGCCACCGCGCGTTCGGTCCAGACGGCCCAGTGGCCGAGCAGGCCGCCGGCGATGGTTTTTTCCACGATGCCGCCGGCGACCGGCATTCGGTAGGTCGTCAGCAGGTCGGCGACGATATTGTCGTCGTTGCCGGTGTAGAGCGTGATGTCGTCACGCCGGCTGGACTGGCAGACCGCGCGCACCACGTCGAGCGTCTGATAGCGATTGAACGGCGCGATCTTAATCGCCATCACGCCGGAAATCTCGGCGCAACGCCGCCAGAACTCATAACTGAGCAGTTGCCCGCCGACACTCGGCTGCAAGTAGAACCCGAAGACCGGGATGACGCCGGTGATCGCCGCGATATGGTCGAGCAACGCCTGCTCGGACCAGCCAGTCAACCCGCCCAGGCTGACCAGCCCGAGGTCGTAGCCGAGCGCCGCCGCCAGTTCCGCCTCATGCAGTGCCTGCTTGGTTGGCCCGCAAATACCCGCGATCTTGATGACCGGCTGCTCCGGCGCTTCCTCGGCGACAACGTCGGCGGCGAGACGCAGGACCGGCTCGTACAGCCCCACCTCGCGGATGGCGAACTGGGTAGTGTGAACGCCCACCGCGATACCGCCCGCGCCGGCCGCCAGGTAATAGCGCGTCAGGGCGCGCTGGCGCGGCTCGTCGAGCCGACGGTTCGCCGTCAGCGCCAGTGGGTGGGCGGGGATCACGACGCCCTCGTGCAGCGCCCGGCGAATCGCTGGTGAAAGCGGTCTCACGCTCGTCTCCTCATCGTGGTAGGTTGGTCAGCACTGGCTCGCGCGTGCCTGAATATGAGTAGGTTCGGCCTGACTGGGCTGGCATGAGCACGCGACAGGACGGACATACTCAGGCGCCGGCCTCGCGCCCGGCCGCCTGTTCGGCGGGCAAGTGACCATCCGCGCCGATCGCCGCGAGCCGGTCAAGCAAGAGCGCGGCGGCGCCGATCGGGCCGGCTTCGTCGCCGAGGGCCGAGGGCACGATCGCCAGGTCCGCCAGCACGTCCCAGAGCGCGCGGCGCCGGACCTCGCGGCGAACCGGCTCGAGAAACGCCTCACCAATGTCCGGAATCGGTCCGCCAAGCACCACCATCCGTGGATTGATCAGGTTGACGAGATTCGCCAGCGCCAGGCCCAGGTACGCGCCGGTCTCGGCAAGCGCCTCCAGCACGAGCAGATCGCCTTGCTGGGCTGCCGTACGCACCACGCCCAGCGTCAACTGGCCCAGATGGCCGGCGGTGTGACTGGTGAGATCGCTGCTGCCGTCGCTGGCGCGGAGCTTGGCCCGCACCCGGCGCAGCAGCGCTTCCTCGGAGACCAGCGTATGCAGGCAGCCCGTGTTGCCGCAGCCGCAGAGCGGGCCGTCGGGCAAGATGGTGACGTGACCGAGTTCGCCGGCCGCGCCGCTCGCGCCGAAGTAGAGCCGGCCGCCAATGACGATGCCGGCCACGATGCCGCTGCCGACATAGACATAGACCAGCGGATCGATCGCGGCGTGCTCACCTTGCCAGACCTCGCCCAGCGCGGCGACTTTTGCGCGGTTCGCCAGGATCACAGGTAGTCCCAGCCGGGCTTCAAGCAGGTCGGCCAGCGGGACGTTCTTCCAGCCATAGGGCACGGAGATCGTGACCTCGCGACCGCGTGGATCCACCGACCCCGGCGCGCCAACGCCCAGGCCGAGAATCGGCGCGCCCGCCTGGGCGCGCAACTCTTCCGCCGCCGCGCAGATGGCTGCAACAAAATCGTCGGGTGTTGTGCCGGCGAGCTGCCGGATCGCCCGGGCACGCGGCTGGGCATAGAGATCTGTCAGCACCACGGTGCAGGTCTGGTCAAGCAGGTGCGCGCCGAGCACCAGGCGGGTCTCGGGCACAAACTCCAGCACGACCTGGCTGCGCCCCCGCGCGAGCGCGCGTTTGCCGGCCTCGCGCACGAAGCCTTCGGCCAGCAGCCCGTCTACGACTTCGGTCATGGTGGCCTTGCTGAGGCCAGACCGCCGGGCCAGGTCGGTGCGCGTCGTCTGCCGCAGGGTACGCAGCAACTGGAAGACGACGTCACGATTGGTCAATTTTCGCAGCGCGGGCTGGCGCACGAGCCTGTCTGTCATTTCGTTCGCAATCCCTAACTAATAGCTATGAGTCTATCCGGCGGCCTACACAATGTCAAGCGATGGTGACGGCGCGGCGTCTGAGATGGCTGCGTATGCGAAACTAAGCACTCGGTGTGCTTCAATAAGACTACGGAGCAATCCTATTTCTCCAACGTTACAGCGCCCGTTGGCGTCCTCGCGTAGAGGAGCTTTTCAGAGGTATCGGGCCGGAGGCAGATTAGAACTATCAAATTAGTTCAGGGATTGAGCGAAATGCCGTAGGTGCTTTGTGTTGTCCTTGTCCATGCGCGGAGCACATCACCGGCCGGTGGTATCGCCCATGCCGCCGTCCGCTGTTGCACCCTATATGGTGACACTGGATACTTCACAACCAGCGTATTCTTGTCGCGGATTTGCCTGTCGGCAAGGAATTGCCGATGCCTGTACCAGGGTTGAATGGACGGTTTCATGCAAGAAGACCTCGCGCTGATCCGCGCGCCCGGCGCGCTCTTCGACGGCTACATCTTCGACCTCGATGGTACGGTGTATCTGGGTGACGCTTTGCTGCCGGGCGCGCGGCGGCTGCTGGCGCGGTTGCGCGCGCTGGGTCGTCGCACCGTCTTTCTCTCCAATAATCCGACGAAAGACCCGGAAGAATATGCCGCGAAACTGACGGCGCTTGGCGTGCCCGCCGCGCCGGCCGACATCATCAATACGGTCGTCACCATGACCGGCTGGCTGGTGCGGCATTATCCGGAAGCGGCGGTCTTCCCCATCGCCGAGGCGCCGTTGCAACGGGCGTTGCGCGCGGCGGGTATCCGGTTGTCGGAGAACCCGGCCGAGATTGATTTCGTCATCGCCAGCTATGACCGCACTTTTGACTACCGTAAGCTGCAAATCGCCTTCGATGCGTTGTGGTATCACAAACGCGCGCGGCTGATCGCCACCAACCCCGACCGCTATTGCCCCTTCCCCGGCGGACGCGGCGAGCCGGACGCGGCGGCGATTATCGCCGCGCTCGAAGCCTGCGCCGGCGTAACCTGCGAGCTCGTCACGGGCAAGCCCAGCCCGCTGATGCTCGACGCCGCGCTGCGTGTGCTGGACCTGCCGGCCGCGAGCTGCGTGATGGTGGGCGATCGTCTCGCGACCGACATCCGCATGGCCCGCGCCGCGGAGATGCCGTCCGCGCTGGTGCTCACCGGCGATACGACAGTGGCCGACCTGCGCGCCGCGCCGCCCAGCGATCGGCCCGATTACGTCCTGACGCGCATTGACCAGTTGCTCCCGCCGGGGAGTGCGTGAGTCGTGAGTCGTGAGTGCGTGAGAGGGTTCAGGTTAGCACCGTGCCTATCTCCTGGCGCAGCGCCGGTCCCAAGCAATTCACGACTCACGCTCTCACGACTCACGCTCGCGTGCTACG
>DASUBC010000260.1:0-3835 GCA_035763465.1 Thermomicrobiales bacterium | reverse complement strand
CCTGCCGGCCAACAAGCGCGACATCGCGATGGTCTTCCAGAGTTACGCGCTCTACCCGCACATGAGCGTGTACGACAACATCGGCTTCGCGCTGAAGATGATGCATGTGCCGAAGGCGGAGATCGAGGCGCGCGTGAAGCGTGCGGCGGACATGCTCGACATCGCGCACCTGCTCGGTCGCAAGCCGCGCGAACTCTCTGGCGGCCAGCGCCAGCGCGTGGCGCTGGGCCGGGCCATTGTGCGGAACTCGGCGGCCTACCTGCTGGACGAACCGCTCTCGAATCTCGACGCGAAACTGCGCGTCTTCATGCGCGCAGAGTTGAAGAAACTGCACGGCGATTTGCAGCAGACCTTCATCTATGTCACGCACGACCAGGCCGAGGCGATGACGATGTCGGATCGCATCGCTGTGATGAACGAGGGGCGTATTCAGCAATGTGCCTCGCCGCTCGAAATCTACAATGCGCCGGCCAACCAGTTCGTCGCCGGCTTCATGGGCAGCCCGCCGATGAACCTCGTTGACGGCACATTGCGGCGCGAGAACGGCACACTCTACTTCGACGCGGCGGACCTTCACCAGCCGCTGCCGCCCCACCTCGCCACGGCGGCCGGCGATTCCGGGGGCACGTCCGTGACCTTCGGCATCCGCCCCGAGGACGTCGTGCTCTCCCCACAGGCCACACCGAACGCCCACCTGGCGGAAGTCTTTATCGAAGAGCCGATGGGCGCGGAGGTGCTGGTCACGCTCAACCTGGGCGGCGCGCTCGTCAAGGCCCGCGCGGACGCCGAGTTCCACGCTGAACCCCGGCAGCGGCTCTTCGTCAGTTTCGTCGAGCGCAAGATGCACCTCTTCGCCGCCGACGATGGCCGTGCCCTGCGCGCTGGTCTGAACTGAACAACCCTCACCCCCTGGCAGCCCTCACCCCCTGGCCCTCTCGCCTGTGTCACGGGCGAGGGGGCACCAAGCGCAGCGATAGCGGGGGCGAGGGTCACTGTTGTATCAGTTCACCGTTTGGGACAGGCGGAGGCCTGGCGGGATGGGTCCCGGATTGAAATCCGGGCCTGGACAGGCGAGCGCCTGGACGAAATCCGCTCTGCGGATTGTGATCCTCCGGCGCGGATGATAATACCAGCACCTCCAGCAGCCAGTCCGCGGAGCGGACTTCGCCACTCCGCAGGAGTGCCCAGGCCCAGATTTCAATCAGAGGCCATCGCCCGCCAGGCCCCTTTTCCCGTTGACACCGCCGCCGCGCGGGGGTATCGTGCGATCGTACCGTATTGTCACCGGCGACAAAGCAGCGCGGCGGGCTGCGGGTTACAGGTTCCAGGTTGAGTTGCAGGTTTCCCAGGCAAACGCCTGCGCTGGTCTGCAAGAACCTGTAACCTGTCAACCTGGAACCTGCAACCCCGCAACCCGCCATCACAGCGGAGGCGATTGGCATGGACGGCTTGATGCAGGATTATCCGCTGACCATCCAGCACATCCTCTGGCGTATCGAACGGCTCTTTGGCCGCAAGGAGATCGTGACGAAGCGCGAGGACGGCGTGCAACACTACACCTACGCCGACTTCGCGCCGCGCGTGCATTGCCTCGCGCACGCGCTCAAACGACTCGGCGTGCAGCCAGGCGACCGCGTCGGGACGCTCTGCTGGAACAACGCCCGCCACCTCGAACTCTATTACGCCATCCCCTGCATGGGTGCGGTGCTGCACACCCTCAACCTGCGCCTCTTTCCACAACAACTCGAATTCGTCATCCGTGACGCCGAAGACACGGTCATTTTCATTGATAAGACCTTGCTGCCCATCCTCAACAACCTGGCGGGCAAATTGCCCACCGTCAAGCACATCGTCGTCCTGAGCGACGGCGGCGACCTGCCGGCGCACGACCTGGGCGACCTGCTCGACTACGAGACACTGCTGGCGGCGGAGTCGGGCGACTACCCGTGGCCGGCGCTCGACGAGCGGGCGGCGGCGGCGATGTGCTATACCTCCGGCACCACCGGCAACCCGAAGGGGGTCGTCTACTCGCACCGCTCACAATTCCTGCACAGTATGGCGGTGCTGACGAGGGACGGCCTCGACCTGGGCGAAGCCGACGCCATCCTGCCGGTCGTGCCGATGTTCCACGCCAACAGCTGGGGCCTGCCTTACGCCGTCGGCATGTGCGGCGCAAAACTGATCTTCCCCGACCGCTGGATGGGCGACGGCGCGGTGCTGCTCGACCTGGCCGCGCGCGAAGGGGCGACGATTCTGGCCGGCGTGCCGACGATCTGGATCGGCCTGCTGCGCCAGATCGAGCAGACCGGCGTGCGACTGCCCAATGTGCGCTACGTCGTCTGCGGCGGCTCGGCCATCCCGCGCGGGCTGATGGCGGGGATGGACCGCGTCGGGCTGCGGATGCTGCACGCCTGGGGCATGACCGAAACCTCACCCATCGGCACCGTCTCGCACCCGCGCTCCTGGCAGCCGGCGGACCAGCACCTCGACATCCGGCTGACGCAGGGGCCGCCGTTCCTCGGCGTCGAATTGCGGATCGCCGACCTGGGCACCGGCGCGGAACTGCCCTGGGACGGCGAGGCGTTCGGCGAAATCCAGGTGCGCGGCCCGTGGATCGCGAGCGGCTACCACCACGATGCCGACCCCGGCAAGATGACCGACGATGGCTGGTTCCGCACCGGCGATGTCGCCACCGTGGACCCCGATGGCTACGTGGCGATCGTGGACCGCACGAAGGACGTCATTAAGTCGGGCGGCGAGTGGATTTCGTCGGTCGAACTGGAAGGCGCGATTATGGCGCACCCGAAGGTGCTGGAGGCGACCGTGATCGGCCTGCCGCACCCGAAGTGGCAGGAACGCCCCGTCGCGTTTGTCGTGCCGCGCCCCGAATACCAGGGGCAGGTGACGCAGGAGGAGATTCTGACCTTCCTGGGCGACAAAGTAGCCCGCTGGTGGCTGCCCGATGAGGTCCGCTTTATCCCCGAAATCCCCAAGACCTCGGTCGGCAAGTTCGACAAGAAGGTGCTGCGCGCCCAGGCCACGCCACTCGCGGCGGCGGAGACGGCGGCGGGATAGTTTCAATTGCGGATTGTGGATTGCGGATTGCGGAATAGGCGTGCGGCTGGCTGCTGGCCGCGCGCCTTTGTTTGGCGACCACGCTATTCTACCTGACTGCATCAATGGCTGGCCTACGGCGTTGCCGCCGCCCCAGCAGCGGGGAGGACGATCACCGCGCCCATGAGTGCGGGTTGTTCAAGATCCAGGTAGGTATAGTGGCCCGGCTGCGGGAACGTCAGCCGGTAATCCGGCGACTGCTCGTTCAGCACGCCCGAACCAACCAGTGCCGTGCCGTCGTAGGCCGCGCCGCCCTGGGGGGCGAAAGCCAGTGGATTCGGCTGCCACGGGGTTTCGATGAGATCGATCTCGGCGTCTGGCCCGCCCAGGTAGAGGGGCGGGGCAGGCGTGCCCGTGGCCGGGAAGGTGACAGTGTGCAGGCCAGCGCGTACGTTCCACACGACCGTGTCGCCCGCCCGGATAACGAGGCGAGCCGGGGCAAACGCGGGGGCACACGTCGTCGCCAGCACCTCCCCGGCACACGGCGGTGGCGTGGCCACAAACTCGACGGTCCAGGTGGCGCCTGGCGCGGGCGCGTATCGCGGGCGAGAATTCTGGATAACGAACGGATCGAAATCCGTCCCCAGATCGCTGTTATAGTCGGGGGCTACCAGGGCAGCGCCGCGTGGCTGCGCGATTACGATAGGGGTCGGTGCCGGCCCGGCGTTGCTCGGGGAACCAGCTGCTGGCGCAGCGCTGTGCTGCCCTAGCGGTTGGGGAC
>DASUBC010000259.1:0-7901 GCA_035763465.1 Thermomicrobiales bacterium | reverse complement strand
TGCGGCATCCCCTTCCATACCGTGACGGGTCTGCTGGGCCTGGCGGAACAGACGCCCGGCGCGCTGGCCGACGAGCGCACTGCCGACCATCCGGCGGCGCGAGCGGCCTGGACGGAGGTCGCCGAGTGGCTGGCGGCGGTGCGTGTGCAGCGGGCGCTGGCGCGTGGGCGCATCGGGATGCTGGGCCATCCCTATCCCGGTATGCTCGACATGTACAGCGACTACACGCAGCAGACCGCCTACTTCGGCACGCATATCGAAGTGCTGGAGATGGACGACCTGGCGGCGCGCGTCAACGCGGTCACGGACGGCGAGGTGCGCGCCAAGCAGGACGAAGTGGCGCGCATCTTCGCCATCAGCGAGGACGCGCCCGGTGACCCCCTGGCGCGCAAGCCTCAGCCGGACGAACTCGCCTGGGCCTGCCGCGTAGCGGCCGGGCTGGACCGGCTCGCCGCCGATTTCGACTTGCACGGGCTGGCCTACTACCATCGCGGCCTGGACAGCAATAGCTACGAGCAACTCGGCGCGGGGCTGATTGTCGGCTGCTCGCTGCTGACCGCGCGCGGCGTGCCGTGTAGCGGAGAGGGCGACCTGAAGAACTGCCTGGCGATGAAAGTGCTCGACACGCTCGGCGCGGGTGGCAGTTTCACCGAGTTTTGCGCGATGGATTTCACCGACCACTGCATCCTGATGGGGCACGACGGGCCGTTCCACCTGGCGATCGCTGAGGGTCGCCCGGTGCTCCGGGGGCTGGAGGTCTACCACGGCAAGCGCGGATCGGGCGTGTCGGTCGAGGCGCGCGTGAAGCAGGGACCGGTCACGATTCTTGGGCTGACCCAGACGCGCGACGGGCGCTTGAAGTGGCTCGGTGCGGAGGGCTGGTCGGTGGCGGGCGACGTGTTGCAGATCGGCAACACCAACTCGCGCCTGCGCTTTACCACCGCGCCCGACGCGCCGTTCGACCTCGCGGCCTGGCTGAACGCCTGGGCCGCGCAGGGGCCGACGCATCATGTCGCGCTGGGCATCGGCCACCACCTCGGCACGCTGGCGAAACTGGGGCAGTTGACCGGCACGGAGTTCGTGGCCGTGGAGAGTCGGGCAGACGGGCAGTCGGGCAGTCGGGCAGTGCGCTAGAACAGCACTGCGCTGGCAAACAGGCATCGCGCTGAGGAGAACCCACTGCCCGACTGCCTGACTGCCCGTCTGCCCGACTATCGTAAGGGGGACGCTGATGGAGCGGGTGGGGTTCTTGCTGAAAGTGCGGCCGGAGCGCCTGGACGAGTACAAGGCGCGGCACCGGCAGGTCTGGCCGGAGATGCTGGCGGCGCTGCGCGAGACCGGCTGGCACAACTACTCGATTTTCCTGCGCGACGACGGCCTACTGTTCGGCTATTTCGAGACGCCGGACCTGGACGCGGCGCTGGCCGGCATGGCGGCGACCGATGTCAACGCGCGCTGGCAGGCGGAGATGGCGCCGTTCTTCGAGAACCTCGGCGGCCAGCGGCCCGACGAAGGCTTTCTGCGGCTGGAAGAATTCTTCCACCTGGACTGAGGCCCTCACCCCCTGGCAACCTCTCCCGTGCGCGGGCGAGGGGGAACGCGCTAGGGCCGAACCGTGGTTCCCCCTCGCCCGCCGGGCGGGAGAGGGGGCCAGGGGGTGAGGGCTGCCAGGAGGTGAGGGCAAACTTACCGATGAGGGGAATGGCCGATGCCTGACCGGGTGGCATATCTGGCGCTGGACCTTGGCGCGTCGAGTGGGCGCGTGCTGCTCGGGCAGTGGGACGGCGCCCGGTTCGCATTGCGCGAACTCCACCGCTTCCCGAACGGCGGCGTGCGCGCGGGCGGGCGACTCTACTGGGACGCGCTGCGGCTCTGGCAGGCGTGCAAGGATGGCCTGGCGCTCTACGCGCGCGAGTTTGCCGCGCCACCCGCGAGCATCGGCATAGATACCTGGGCGGTGGACTTCGCCCTCCTCGACGCCGCCGGCCAGTTGCTCGGCAACCCGGTCCATTACCGTGACGAGCGCACCGCCGGGATGATGGAAGAGGTCTGCGAGCAGGTGCCGCGCGCGGAGATTTTCGCGCGCACCGGCATTCAGTTCATGCCGATTAATACGCTCTATCAACTCTACGCGCTGACGCGGGCGGGCGACCCGCAACTGGCGACGGCCGGCACGCTGCTGATGGTGCCCGACCTCTTCAACTACTGGTTGACCGGCCGGACCGCTGCCGAGTACACCAACGCGACGACCACCCAGTTCTTCAACGCCACGACGCGCGACTGGGACCGCGACCTGCTGGCACAACTTGGCCTGCCAGCCCACCTGCTGCCGGAGGTGGTTCAGCCTGGCACGGTGCTAGGCGAACTCCTGCCGGCGGTTGCGGCGGAGGTCGGTCTGCCGGGCGGGGTGCCGATCATCGCGCCGGCGACGCACGATACCGGCAGCGCGGTGGCGGCGATTCCCGGGCTGGACGCGCGCAGCGCCTACATCAGCAGTGGCACCTGGAGCCTGCTCGGTTTCGAAGCGCCCACGCCGGTGCTGGACGAGCGGGCGCTGGCGCACAACTTCACCAACGAAGGCGGCGTCGCGGGCACGGTGCGGCTGCTGAAGAATATCACCGGCCTCTGGTTGCTCGAAGAGTGCCGGCGGCAGTGGCAGCGCGAGGGGCGCGACTACTCCTGGGACGATCTGCTGGACGCGGCTGAACGCGCCGCGTCGTTCCGCAGCCTGGTAGATCCCGACGCGGCCGACTTCGCCAACCCGCCCGATATGCCGGCCGCGCTCCGCGCCTACTGCGCCCGCACCGGCCAGCCCACGCCAGAGGAACCGGCCGCGCTGGCGCGCTGCTGCCTGGAGAGCGTGGCGCTGAAATACCGCGTCGTGCTGGCGGCGCTGGAGGAACTGGTCGGCCACCCGCTGGAAACCATCCGCGTCGTCGGTGGCGGGAGCCAGAACCGGTTGCTCTGCCAGTTGACCGCCGATTGCTGCCAGCGGCCGGTCGTGGCCGGGCCGGTCGAAGCAACCGCGCTCGGCAACATCCTGCTCCAGGCCATCGCCACCGGCCAGATTCGCGACCTCGCGGCGGGCCGCGCCGCCATCGCCGACTCTGTCACACTGACCCGCTATGAGCCGCACTCATCCAGCGCGTGTGACGCCGCTTCCGCGCGGTTCGCGGCGCTGCTGGGGTGAGGAGTGGCCCCCCCGCCCCCCAATGCTGGGGGGGAGCGCTGGTTTGGGCTAGGCGGTTGTCAAAAAGCCCCGGCGCTAGGAGAGGCGCTCCCCCGGAATCGGGGGCTGGGGGCGCCGCTCCCTCTGCACAAAATACACAAGAACCCATGGTGAGGGGTATGCCTGTTCGATAATTCCTACGGCCTTGCCAAACTGTACGGTGTTGCCGTACAATTACCCATATGGAAATTGAACTGGCGCGCTTCCGGCGCGCGTACTGGCAGGCATTCCGCGAGCTCGATACGGTGCGGATGCGGCAGTGGGAGCGGTCGCGGCTCACATTGCCGCAGTTGCGTGTGCTCCACCGCATTCGGCGTGTACCGGGCATCACGACCGGCGAACTGGCGACGATGCTGGGCTTGACCGTCTCGACCGTCAGCGGTCTGGTCATCAAATTGACCGATCGGGGGCTGGTGGAGCGCACGACCGCCGCCGACGACCGTCGGCAAGGGCCGCTGCATCTGACGACGGCGGGTGAGGCGATTTCCGGCGAGTTTTCCGAGGAGAGCAACGTCTACCTGGCGCGTGTCGCCGGCGAACTTGGTCCCGCGCTCGGCGCAGTCACGGAGGCGCTGGAACGACTGGTCGCGGCGAGCGCGGACGCCAGTGCCGCAGCTACCATATCAGCCGGGGAGCACGCGGGCCAGCGCGAAACGAGTGAGGGAGCACTCCACCGATGACTGCCACGGCCGTCGCGCCGCGTTCGCGCCCACCGTTCCGGCAGACCTTCCGGGCGTTGCACAATCGCAACTACCGCCTCTTCTGGATTGGCCAGCTCATTTCGCAGACCGGCACCTGGATGCAGCAGATCGCCCAGGCGTGGCTCATTCTGCAACTGACGAATTCGCCGCTCGCGCTCGGCGCGCTGACGACGGTGCGCTTTGCGCCCATCCTGCTCTTTTCCCTCTTTGGCGGCGTCTATGCCGACCGCTTTCCCAAGCGCCGCACGCTACTCTGTACGCAGACGGTGATGCTGCTGCAAGCGGCGGCGATGGCCGTGTTGACCTGGACGGGGCTGATTAACATCCCCGAACTCTACGTGCTCTCGATCATTTCGGGCCTGGCGGTCGCGCTCGATAATCCCACGCGGCAGGCGTTCGTCGTCGAACTGGTGGGCCGTGAGGATGTGCCGAACGCGGTGGCGCTCAATTCGACGCTCTTCAATACCACCCGGATTATCGGTCCCGCGATCAGCGGTGTGCTCATCGCGACGGTGGGCATGGCGGCCTGCTTCGGCCTGAACGCGGTCAGTTACCTGGCGGTGCTGCTTGGCCTGGTGCTGATCCGCACCGACCAGCTCTTCGTCGGTCGTGCGCCGCGTGAGCGCCGCAATATCTTCGCCGAGATCGGGGAAGGGCTGCGCTACGCCTCGCGGACGCCGGACGTGGTCCTGGTGCTGATCCTGATGGCCGTCATCGGCACCTTCGGCTACAACAACTCGGTCCTGTTACCGCTGATCGCGCAGGATGTGCTGCATACCGGCGCGGCGGGCTTTGGTTCGCTGACTTCGGCGATGGGCGTTGGTTCGCTGATCGCCGCGCTTGGCATCGCCTACTTCAATCGCTCCACGCGCGCTATCCTGCTCGTCGGCGCGGCTGGCTTTTGCCTGCTGCTCGGCGCAGTCGGCCTCTCCAGCCAGTTGCTGCTCACCATTCTCTTCCTGGTGGGATTGGGTGTGTGCAGTATCGTCTTCACGGCCACCGCCAATACCCGGCTGCAACTGGTGTCGCGGCCGGAGTTTCGGGGCCGGATCATGAGCATGTACATGCTGCTCTTCGCGGGCACGACGCCGATTGGCAGCCTCATCGTCGGCAGCCTGGCCGAGCGCTTCGGCGTGCAGCTGGCGGTGATACAACTGGCGGTCATCTGCGCGCTCGGCGTTGTGGGCGCGGCGGTGTTCGCGCGCCGTCGTCTGCACGATGCGCCCGATGTGCCGGCCGTTCCCACTGTCGCGCACGCGACAAGCGGGGCTACTGCCACCGGTGCGGTCGCCGACTGACCCCGCTACGGCACGCAAGACATCCTGCGAGCCTTGCGGGAACTGCCGGGTACGGCGCGAAACCCGCGCTCAGCGGTCCGCGACGCTGGGAATAGGCCGCGCACCCCAAACGTTCATCCATAGTATGCAATGGTTTAGTACTAAACAGAGGATGGCATGACACAGCAACTCGGCGGCCTGCACCACGTCTCGGCGATCGCCCGCGACCCCCGGCGCAATCTTGACTTCTACACCGGCGTGCTTGGCCTGCGTCTGGTGAAGAAGACAGTCAACTTCGACTATCCGCAGGGGTATCACCTCTATTACGGCGACGCCGCCGGTACGCCCGGCACGCTGCTGACCTTCTTCCCGCTGCCGCGTGCGAAAGACGGACGCCAGGGCGCCGGGCAGACCGTGGCGGTCGGCCTGGCGATTCCGCCAGCGTCGCTCGGCTACTGGATCGAGCGGCTCCTCCGCCACGGTGTGCGTTACGAAGGGCCGACGACGCGCTTCACCGAGCGAGTACTCGCCTTCCGCGACCCTGATGGCCTCGCGCTCGAACTGGTCGCGAGTGCCGCGGCGGTGGCGCAACCTGGCGCGGTCGAGGGGCCAGTTCCAGCCGAGCACGCCATCCGGGGACTGCATAGCGTCACGCTGTGGGAGGAGGATGCCGCAGCCACGGCCGCGTTCCTGACCGGCACGCTCGGCTTCCAGCAGGTTGCGGAGGAAGGGGGACTGACGCGCTACGCGGTAGGCGGCGGACCAGGCGCGCTGGTTGACGTCCGGCCCGCGCGGGGCTTTTGGCCGGGCGTTGTCGCAGCCGGCGCCGTCCACCACGTCGCCTGGCGTGTCTCCGACGCGGCGGCGCTGGAGAATTGGCGCGAGCGACTGGTCGCGGCCGGCCACGACGCCACCGACGTGCGCGACCGCCTGTACTTTCGCTCGGTCTACTTCCACGAGCCGGGCGGCGCGCTGTTTGAACTCGCGACTGCTGGCCCCGGTTTCGCCGTGGATGAGCCGCCCGCGCGGTTGGGCCAGACGCTGCGGCTGCCGCCCTGGCTGGAGGACCGGCGCGCGGAGATCGAGCGCGCACTGCCGCCGCTGGACCCACCGCGACCGCCCGCTGAGGAGACCACCGGTCTTGGCTTCATCCACCAGTATGTCCCCGCCACGGTGACCGGGCGGCCGACGCTGCTCCTGCTGCATGGCACGGGGGGTGACGAGTCCGACCTGCTGGACCTGGGGCGGGCGCTGGCGCCAGGCGCGGCCCTGCTGAGTCCGCGCGGCCAGGTGCTGGAGCAGGGGATGCCGCGTTTCTTCCGCCGCCTCGCCCCCGGCGTCTTCGATGAGGCCGACCTGCGCCAGCGCACGGACGAACTGGCCGGCTTCGTCAGCGCCGCGTCCGCGACCTACGAGTTCGACGCCGGCGACGTCGTCGCTGTGGGCTACTCTAACGGCGCCAACATCGCCGCCAGCCTGCTACTGGCGCGGCCGGGTGTACTGCGGGCGGCGGTGCTTTTGCGCGCGATGACGCCGTTCACCCCGGAGACGCTGCCGGACCTCGCCGGCACGCCGATCCTGCTCCTGGCGGGGCAGACCGACCCGCTCATCTCGGCGGCGGAGGCCGAGCGACTGGCCGCGCTGCTCAGGGATGTCGGCGCGGACGTCACGCTGCACTGGCAGCCGGGTGGCCATGAGCTAACCCCGGACGACCTGCGCGTGGCGACTGCCTGGCTGGAGCGCGAGGTCGTGAGAGCGTGAGTGCGTGAGTCGTGAGTTGCTTCGGAAGAGCACTGCGCCAGGAACCAGACACACTGCTGATCTGAACCTGCTCACGACTCACGCACTCACGACTGTGAACTCAGAGATTGAAGGCGACTCCCCAGGCGTGGCCGAGCAAGGAGACGAGGCGGGTCCGACGGAGCGAGCGGTCGCCGTTGACGCGCTGCTCGCGGTGTCGGAACCAGTCTTCGGGGACGGCGCTGTCCCTGCATCGCGGCTCGTGTCACGCCCGGAGCGCCTACATTCCGTGCCGGCGGAGGCGCGGCATTGTCACCGTACCGCCCGAACAACCTTAGCCTACCGGAGAAGTGTGAGAAGAATATCAAGATTGTGTGGCAGAATTGCTCACGGCCAGGTGGTGGGTAGGCCGCGCGCGGGCTGACGGGAGGAGTGGGAATGCAAGTCTACCTGGAAACCGAACGCCTGCTGCTGCGCCGGTTCACGCCGGCTGACGTCGAGAACCTGGTTGAACTCGATAGCGATCCGGCCGTGATGCGCTACCTCAACGGCGGTGTGCCCACGCCTCGCAACATCATCGAGCGCGACATCCTGCCTCGCTTCCTCGCTTCCTATGATGAGATTGGTGAATTCGGACGCTGGGCGGCGATCGAGAAGGCCACCGGCGAGTTCCTGGGCTGGTTCAGTTTTCGATCCCACGACGACGCACATCTGGACGATGTCGAACTTGGCTATCGGTTGCGGCAAGCCTCCTGGGGCCGGGGCTACGCCACCGAAGGGGCGCAGGCGCTCATCCGCCGGGGCTTCACCGACCTGGGCGTGCGACGCGTCTATGCCACAACATACCAGGACAACCGCGCCTCCCGCCGGGTGATGGAGAAGGTGGGCTTGACGTTCGTGCGGGCCTACCGGCCAACGCCTGATGAAGTGGCAGCAGTGGGCACCTTCCAACCC